>JBFJWV010000185.1:0-3584 GCA_041623515.1 Thermoplasmatota archaeon
CAGTTCCATGGTATGCGTTATGGCGCGGGGGGCTCCGAGTCACCGGGAGGCAACGCTGTTTCGCGACACGGCGGCAGCGACCAGCGTCATCGCCACCATCAGCATGGTGGCCACCGTGGTTGTGCTGGCAGGCGCCGCCTTGTGGATGAGCCTCAGCTTCGCCAACACGGATTCCACCACCCCGGCTTATTCCGGCCTGGTGATGGAGCCGCGTGAAGAGGGTACCGAGTTGCATATGCAGATGCTGGCCGGAACCGCAGTCCCCATCACGGGAACGAAGCTCATTTTGACCGCCGACGGCGCGCGCTCGGAATTCCCATTGGGCGCCATTTCCACCCTGGCGCAGGACATCTACTGGCCCGTCGGCGAAAGTCTGTGCATCGTCGGCCCCGGCTCTGGGTGCCTTGTGGCGAGCGCCAGCCAAGTGGAAGTGGTTCTGGTCATTGACGGGCAAGTCATCTACCGGGAGGCCCGCAACATGGTGCCGTTCGTGTTCAGTGGATCTGGCATCCAGGTGCTGTGTGCGGGCCCCGTCACGTACGAAATCATCCACGTCAACAGCGATTATGGATTCCCTGCGACGCCCCTGGCCGTCAATGTCTCGCTCTCCGACGACGGCGGCAGCAACTGGGAAGATTTGTGGGCCGGTCCCCTCGCAGGGGGTGAAACCCACACGGAGCCCTTGGTCGCTGCCGGGAGTCTCATCACGGCGCGGGGCCTAGGTCAGGCCACTGGATTGGACGCAACGTACCAATCCCACCCGTCCGATCCCCACGTGTTCGTGGGCCTGGATGGGGACATGGTTCCCTCCGTGCTGGCCTTTGGAGGCCCAGCAGGAGTCCAAGACGCCGTCGAACCGTTCGTGAATTTTCTCACGGGACGCATCAACATCGAGGCCAACCAAGCCATCGTGCTGTGGGAGTTTGACCCCGCCATCCTGAGTGCGTCGGCGGACTACCAAGACTTGGTCCTGTTGCTGACGTTGCCCTCGGCCGGCTGTTAGATGCGCGAGCGGGGGCACGATGCCGGCGCCGGAGCACCGCAACCCCAAAGGCGGAGGCCTGCTCGCCCCATCAATGAGCGACGTTGCCAACCTGTTTGACGCGTGGGCCCGCAAGGGCCGCGCCGAAGGAATGGAGAAAGGCCACGGCAAAACTGCCGGACCCCTGCTGTCGGGACTGCGGTTCGAGGGCGGTGTCCGGTTCTTGGACTTGGGCTGCGGCAATGGCTGGGCGGCCCGCTTTGCCGCCGAAATGGGCGCACGCAGCCGCGGCATCGATGCCAGTCCCGAGATGGTGAAACTCGCCAACGAGTTGGCGCGCAAGAAGAAGCTCGCCGCCCGGTTCCAAACGGGGGACTTCGCAGATTTGCCCTTTGATGACAATTCATTCGACGTGGTTTGGAGCATGGAAGCGCTCTACTACGCCCCCGACCCCGACGAAGTCATCCGGGAAGTGCAGCGGGTGCTGCAACCGGGCGGGACCTTTCACTGCCTGATGGATTACTACAAGGAAAACGAAGCCAGCCACTCGTGGCCCGAAGACACCGGTGTCCCCATGGTCCTTCGTTCGGAAGACGAATGGGCGCAAGCGCTGCAAAACGCCTTCTTCCAGGACATCCAAATTGCCCGCCTCAAGGCGAGCGACAAAGACGCCGGCGAGGACACCTGGAAAGCCACCCACGGCACCTTCTACGTCAGCGGGCGCAAGTAGCATGCGCAAACGCGAATCGCGCAACAACAAGACCACCAAGGCCTCCCAGCGCATCGACCACGTCGAAGACTTGGATGCCAAGCCCAAGGCAAAACCCAAGGGGCGTTCCGTGGGCGGGCCGTGGGTCCGCGTTCGCGGCGGCCGTCGCAAGTAGTGCCTCCGCTGAGCGGAAACAAGAAGAAAGGCGCCCCGACGGGGATTTGAACCCCGGTCAACGCCGTGACAGGGCGTTATGATAGGCCACTACACTATCGGGGCGGAAGGCGCGAACCCAAGGGGTTCGAGGCGGCCCACTTGGGGCCCCCATTTAGCCGTTGCCGGATGGACCGGCCGCGGCGGAGTGGGTCCGGCCAGATTCGAACTGGCGATCTTCGCCGTGTGAAGGCGACGTCATAACCAACTAGACCACGGACCCGCGGTGCTTGTTCCCTCGGGTTTTGATGCCGGTGCAATCGCGCCGGCGGACGGACCCGCGGGGGTTGGGAAGGCGGCCGACTTGGGTGGTTTATTTCAGCGTTGCTTTGGCAATCACTGCGGTGGATAGGCTTGGGCGCCCGCAAAAGTCACCTTGCCATTGGTGACGGTCAGCACGACCGTAGAGGACGCAATGGTGCTTGGATCGATGGAGAACAGGTCTTCCTGGATGCCCGTGAGGTCGGCGACGTGCCCGACGGCGATGCGTCCGCGGTCATCTTCCAATGCGGCGAATGCCGCGCCCCAAGTGATGGATTCCAGCGCTTGCTCGAGGCTCAGGCCACCATGGGGCAACCATCCGCCTTCGGGGGTCCCGTCCAGTTCTTGGCGCGTCACTTCCCGCTGCAAGCCCCACAGTGGCGTGATGACTTCAATGGGGTAATCGGTTCCGCCAGCCAATGGAACGCCGGCTTCGACGAACCCGCGCCAATCGTAGGCGTCATCGAGGCGTTCGCCGAGACGGTCCGCCGCCATGCGTTGGTCCGTGGTTGCGAAGCTGAGTTGGATGCTGGGGATGGCCCCGAGGTCGGCGAATCGCTCGATGATTTCGGGGGAGGTGACTTGGACGTGCTCGACGGTCCATCGGTGCTCGGGAGTCATGCCGGCGCGCTCGTACGCATCCAGCACTTGGTGGATGGTTGCGTCACCGATGGCGTGGGTGCCCACGTGAAGGCCGCGTTCTTGGGCGCGGGCGATGAGGTGGTCCAGTGCGGGCTCCGTGTGGACAAGGATGCCCGTCCAACCGGGCCGGTCGCTGTATGGTTCTTGCAGTGCCGCGACCCACGAGCCCATGTATCCGTCCCCGTAGAGCTTGACGCCGTGCCAGCGAACCCAGTCGCCCGTGTGTGGCGCCACGCCCATGGCGTCCAGTTGCTCGTAGCAGCCGTCCTTGACGCGAATGAGCCAGCGGATGAGCGATTCGCCGGCGGCCTCGCGTTCCTGCAGGGCGACGAACCGGGTCAAATCGTCAAGCCCCGCTTCGACCACGGTCGTAATGCCCTGGCGCACCATTTCTTCCTCCATGCTGGCGAGCCGCGCGCGTTCGGCCCGTACCCCATCGGGGTCTGCGGGCGCGCAATATTCGTACTCGGCGGGGTCGTCACCTGTGTAATCGCCGGTTTGGTACCGCGCATGGCGGGCTCCGTGGTAGGCCACTTGGCTGGCGTGATTCTGCATGTCGGCCTGCAGCTGCTGCTCGGCCGTCGTGAATGTCATGCGTGGCTCGAGAGGGATTGCTTCGAACGGGTGCATGTGGCTGTCACGGAAGCCGGGCAGAAGCAGTCCCCCTGCCAGGTCAACGACTCGGGTGCCGTCATCCACGTAACCGCTGGCGTCATCACCGACGTACACGATGCGGCCATCCTGGACGGCCACGTCGCTCGCGAAGCCCGGGTCTTC
>JBFJWV010000186.1:0-3574 GCA_041623515.1 Thermoplasmatota archaeon
ATCGTGAACATCCTCGGACAATTCCAATCCGGCGATGCACTCCGCTAGAACGGCATGGTAAGTGGGCCGCAGCCGTTCGCGAAATTGCGCTTCGAATTCGTCCGAACGCGTCATGGCGCGCCAGCCCCCCACTGGGAGCGGAGCGTGTCGGCAAGCGCATCGAAATCCAGCGGCTTGGTCAGGTAGGCATCCATGCCGGCGGCCTTGGCCGCGTTTTGGTCGTCGGCCGTGGCCCGCGCACTCAAACCGATGATGGGGACGTCCGCCTTCTTTGCCCGAATCATTTTGCTGGCTTCCAGCCCCCCCATGACCGGCATGCGTGCATCCAACAGGATTGCGTCAAATGTGCCGTCGGCAACTTGCACGGCCAACGCGCCGTTTTCGACCACCGTGACGTTCACGCCTGCACCTTCCAAGAATTCGCTGGCCACCATGGCGCTAAACGGGTCATCTTCGGCCAGCAGGACCTTACGGCCTTCACCCCAGCTGGTCCAACGAACCGGCGACGGCCGCGCGACGTCGTCGCCGACTACGTACGGCAACTCCAGCCGGAAGGTTGTCCCGGCGCCGCCGGAACTGTGAACGGACAAGCGACCCCCCATGACGTCCACCAGGCGCTTGCTGATGGCCAAGCCCAGGCCGGCGCCGGCACGGGTGGCTTCCGGCCCCACTTGTTGATATGGCTCGAAAATGCGCTCCAAATCCGCCGCTGCGATGCCTGGGCCCGCATCCACGACATCGAAGACCAACAAGTCTCCGTCCCGATGGGCGCGCAACGTGACGGGCGGGCCGGGTGCATATTTGATGGCGTTCCCGAGCAAATTGATGAGCACTTGCCGCACCCGTGTGGCGTCCAATGTGGCGGACTTCGGCGCTTCATTGACCAAGGCAACCTCCGTTTCCGGCGGCGCGTTTTGGCGGACAATGCGAACCACTTGCTCCAGGAATTCTTGCAGGTCAACGGGGCGGGGATGAACGTCGATTTCGCCGGCATCAATGTGACTCATGTCCAACAATTCCTGGATCAGCTCCAGCAGGTGCTGGCCGCTGGCGTTGATGACATCCACCCGCTCTTGGTTGAACGCCTCTTTGTCACGGGCCATCAAGTTCGCCATGCCCAAGATGGCGTTGAGCGGGGTGCGCACTTCGTGGCTCATGTGCCGCAGGAAGTCGCCGCGGGCCTGAGCCACGGCCTCTGCAGCTTGCCGCTCGGCCAGCTGCTTGCGGGACCGCACCTCATGTTCGACAATGCGCTCGCGGTTGCTGCGCGCCAGTGCCGTGTTGACGTACAGCGTGGCGGCCATCATGAGGATGAAGAAGGCATGAATTCCCGCCCAGCGAATGGGATGCGCGATGGCCAATGGATGGTTGTACACCTCCGTGGGCTCCAGCACGCCCACCGTGATGTGGTGGACGATGACGAACAGGCTGGCCGCCACGAACGGCAGCCAGTCCACGTACACGGCGGCCAAACCAATCATGACGAAGTAATGGAAATGGGCCTCGATGTATCCGCCGGTCAGGTGCGTCAAAATTCCAGAGGTTGTGACCAAGCCAATGGCCGCGACCGCGGCAGCGACGCGGCGGGGGAGGCCGGGCAGCATGGCGAGGCCCGCAGCCACCAAAGGCAGGGATGCTTCAACCAACGCGTGCGCCAATGACTCCCGGGCGAACGTGATCTGCGTGAGCCAGGTGTCGGTTCCGCCAAACATGGCGAGGCCGAACAGGAATGGCGCGTGCGCAATGAGCACGAGCACCACCAACCGGTGGCGCCAATTCCACTCCTCATCGGGCAAGTGATCCGGCGGCGTCCAGAATCGCGTTGCCCGGCCGAGGGCGCGGGCATTGGTCACGGCAAGTCACGGTGCTCCAGCCTGATGAACTTTCGCAAGCAACAAGTTTCGCACCATCGAGCGCCCCAGTCCCAGGAGGGAACTTGCAACCTCCTCAAATACCGGAAACCAGTGAAAGGCCCCATGGTGATGGAAGGGCTCGGAGAAAACCTCCGCAGCACCATCAAGAAGATTGCCAACGCGGGCCACATCGACGCGGCGCTCATCAAGGAGGTCTCCCGAGACATCCAGCGTGCGCTGATTCAGTCGGACATGAACGTCCGGCAAGTCTTGGCCCTCTCCAAGTCCGTGGAGAAGCGTGCCCTCGAAGAGCGCCCCTTGCCGGGGATGTCCAACCGGGAGCACGTCATCCGCATCGTCCACGATGAATTGGTGCAATTGCTCGGCGAACCGCGCAAGATCCCCCTCAAGAAGATGACCATCATGATGGTCGGCCTCTACGGGCAGGGCAAAACCACGACCACCGGCAAGCTTGCCAACCACTTCAAGAAAAAGGGACTGAAGGTGGGTGTCATTGCGGCCGACGTTCATCGGCCCGCGGCCCATGACCAACTCAAGACGCTGGCGGATCAAGTCCAGGTCAGCTTCTACGGGGAGAAGCCAGAAGGCGGCGAAAAGCACGGCAGCGACCGCGCCGTCGGCATCGTGGAACGTGGCTTGAAGGAGTTGCGCAAGAAGCACGACGTCATCATTGTTGACACCGCGGGGCGCGACAAATTGGAAGACGGCTTGGTCTCCGAGATGGAATCCATTTTCGCGGCCGCCAAGCCCGACGAGAAATTCCTCGTGATGGATGCCCAAGTTGGCCAGCAGGCGCAGACCCAAGCAGAGGCCTTCCACGAAGCAGTGGGCCTCACGGGAACCATCATCACGAAGTTGGACGGCACCGCCAAAGGTGGCGGCGCCCTCTCGGCCGTGGCGGCCACGGGCGCGCCGGTGGTCTTCATCGGCACCGGCGAACATGTGGACGAATTGGAGCCGTTGGACCCGAAGCGGTTCATCGGACGCCTTCTGGGCATGGGCGACTTGGAAGCTCTCCTCGAGAAGGCATCCGAAGCGGCTGCCGGTCAAAATGCGGAGCAAATGGCCCGCAAGATGATGTCGGGCAAGTTCACCCTCAACGACATGATGGCCCAAATGGAGATGATTGGCAAAATGGGCTCCATGGGCAAGATTGCGCAAATGCTCCCGGGCGGCATGGGGCAGGCACTGCAAGGCAAAGACCTAGGCGGCACCGAAGAGAAGATGGCCCAGTACAAGGTCATCCTCACCTCCATGACCAACGAAGAGCGGGAGAACCCATCCATCCTCAAATCACCCCGGATTCACCGCATTGCGCGCGGCGCCGGTCGCGACCAGAAGGAAGTGCGCGAGTTGCTGAAGTACTACGAAACCAGCCGCAGCATGATGAAGGGCCTGACCAGCAACCGCAAGATGCAACGGCAGCTCATGCGGCAGCTCAAGTTCCAGTAACATGGAATGGCTGGCTCCGACCATCATTTTGGCAGTGGTCCTGCTCAGCGTACCGCTGCTGATTTGGTACACCAAGCGCCGGGGCTGGAACGTGGAACGCGAAGACGATGCCCGGCGTGAAGAGGAGCAATGACCCGGACGTTTGTGTTTGTCAGCCATACGGTCCCCGTGGATGGTGCCTGGGGCCTGGATGACCTGTGCGGGGAAGCGGGCCGGGTGGACGTCCTGTGCCGCGCACTGCAATCCAC
>JBFJWV010000187.1:0-3545 GCA_041623515.1 Thermoplasmatota archaeon
CACCCCTGGTGGTTGCCGTTTCCTAATAGGTGAGACTATGGCCCGAGTCCCCGCAAAAATGTACCGCAAGATCACGCAGCGCCCTTACACGCGCCGCGAATACATGGGCGGTGTCCCTGGGCTCCGTATCCTGCAGTTCCACAGTGGGAACAAAAACACGGAATTCCCCGTGAGTCTCCACTTGGTTCCCGAAGAGCGTGGGCAAATCCGCCACACGGCCTTGGAAGCCCTCCGTATCACCGGTGTGCGCTACATGGACAAAAAGGCCGGCCGCGACAACTACCACTTGCACGTTCGCGTGTACCCCCACCACGTCCTGCGCCAAAACAAGCAGGCCAGCGGTGCGGGTGCGGACCGTGTCTCCATGGGCATGCGCCTCGCTTTCGGCAAGGCCATCGGAACCGCGGCACGTGTGTCCGCCAACCAGCCCATCCTGACCATTCACACGGTGGCACGCGCCATTCCCTTCGCCAAGGAGGCCCTGCGCAAGGCCAGCAACAAGATTGCCAGCCCCTGCCACATTGACATCCAGTCGAACGACCCCGAACGCTCCATCGAGGAGATGATCAACCTGGCCGCCGAGCGCGGTGGCAAGGCCCTCGCTGGCGCTGGTGCCGAAGACGACACGGCCACGGAAGTTCCGGAAGGAGCCGAAGCTCCGGAAGGTGCGGAAGAAGGAGCCGAAGTGGCCGAGGGCGAAGAAGCCCCGGCCGAAGCTGCGGATTCCGAAGAATCCGCCGAAGAATCCGAGGCGTAAGCTGGAAATACCCTTCCTTCAACTGCAGCGTCGGTAGGTGGACCCGTGGAAGTACGCAACCCGTTCGTCTTCGCATTGTCGCTGCTATGCCTGGCGACCAGCGCGAGCTTGGGCGTGATGCTCCACGATGCGGCGGTCGGCTACGACGACTTGCAAGCCGCAGCCGCCGGCGACCCGGTGCGGTTCAAGGCCGAAACGGCCGATGCCGGCAGCATGGAGCCGTTCCTGCAAGCCTGGAGCTTCCACGGCAACACCGCCGACTTGTTCCAGACCCCCGACAACCACCTCGTCGTGGTGCTGCACCCGGCGGACGCCATGGAGCAAGGGACTTGGGTTGTCGAAGGAATCATGCGTGGCCAGATGGCGTACGACGGTCAGTCCATCAGCATCGTTGAAGCCACCGCTGTGACCGCACCGATTCTGTTTGCATGAGCGACGTTCTTTGGTCGGTCGTCATGCTCTTGGCCCTCGTGGGCTGCTGCTTGCTGGCATACAGCTTGCGCATCTTGGATGCACGCGGTAGCACCGCGGCCTTCGTCCTCGGCGGTGCCATCCTGTGGTTTGGTGGCCTCGCTTGGTTCTCATTGATGGTGGTTTTCACCGGGTTGGCCTTCATGGCCACACGGTTTGGCCGCCGGCGAAAGATGGCCCATGGCACTGCAGAAGAACGGGAAGGGGAACGTGGAGCCCCCAACGTGCTGGCCAACGGAGCCGCGCCAGCCATCGCCGCCGCATCCATGGTGGTCTTCGACCCGGCCGCCGCAGCGCTTGCGTATGTGGTCGCGGTTTGCGCCATCACGGCCGACACGCTGGCATCGGAAATTGGCGGCATGGCAGCGCGCGCCCGCTGCATCCTGCCCCCATTTGCCCATCTTTCTCCGGGCACCAATGGCGCCGTCAGCTGGCTGGGACAAGGTGCCGCGTTGCTCGGCCCCGCCGTGGTGGCCAGCTTCGCCGTTTGGGCCATGGAAATCACCTGGCTGGCGGCGGGCATCGCCGTTGCCGCCGGTTTCGTGGGAAGCCAAATCGACAGCATCCTCGGCGCCACCTTGGAAAAAGATGCGAACCACCCGGAGCGGCGACTCGGCAAGGGCGACGTGAACTTCATCGCCTCCACCATTCCCACGCTCATTGCTCTGCTCGTGGCGCAGTGGGCCGCAACCGTCTAAGTCCGGCCCTGCCCCTGCAGCGGCATGGACCAAGCAGCCAAGAAGCACGCATTGCGCCTCGTACCGTACGGGTTGTACCTCGCAGGATTTCGCCGCAGCGACGGCAGCCAAGGCGTCAACATGGTCAGTTGGTTCACCCAAACCAGCTTCGACCCACCGCGCGTTGTGCTCGGCTTGCACCGGGAAGGAAGCGCATTCGAAGCCGTGCAGGAAACAGGCGTCTTGGCGCTCAACATCTTGGGCATGGAGGACACGGAGACGCTGAAGGGCTTCTACAAGCACGTGGACGTGGCCGACGGCAAGGCGGGGGCGTTGGATGTCGTGAATGGCAAGGCAACCGGTTGCCCGTTGCTGCCTGCGCTGCCTGCATCCCTTGAATTGAAACTGGTTGATGTCGCGGAAGGCGGCGACCATGCAGCATGCAGTTTCGAGGTTCTGGACGCCGTTGTTCATGACGCAGACGCCAAGGCCCTCTCCCACGAAGCAGCCGGGCTGCACTACGCAGGCTGACGCCGGACTTATTTAGACCGTCAAAGTCGGCGGGCCAATGGCCGTCACCGCCGTCATCGGCGCGCAATGGGGCGACGAAGGCAAAGGCAAGGTTGTTGATTTCCTCGCGGAGCGCAGCGACTACGTGGTGCGCTTCCAAGGCGGCAACAACGCCGGACACACCATCGTCGTGGATGGGACCACCTACAAGCTGCATTTGCTGCCGTCGGGAATTGTCTCCGGCAAGGTCGGCGTCATCGGCAACGGCTGCGTCGTGGACCCTCTGGTCCTGATGGACGAATTGGACGGCGTCAGGAAACAAGGCTTGGAGCCAGACCTTCGCATCAGCGACCAAGCCCACCTCATTCTGGACTACCACAAGCTCCTCGACGGTGCGGAAGAGGCATTCAAAGGCGACGCAAAGGTCGGCACGACCGGCCGCGGCATCGGCCCTTGTTACCAAGACAAGATGGCCCGCAACGGCATTCGTGCCGGAGACTTGCTCAAGCCCGATCGCCTCGCGCAATTGGTCAAGGACAACGTGAAAATCAAGCAAGCCGTCCTCACCGCCTACGGGCGCAAAGACAAGCTGGACGCGGCGGCAATCCTGGCCGACTTGACCCGGGCGGCCGACGTCCTGGGTCCGTTCATTGCCGACACCACCCACCTTCTGCAAACCGCCATCCATGATGGACAAAGCATCCTGCTGGAAGGGGCGCAGGGCGTGATGCTGGACATTGACCATGGCACCTATCCGTTTGTCACCAGCAGCAGCGTTAGTGGTGGTGGAATGTGCACCGGCAGCGGCCTCGCCCCGCGCAACCTGGGTGACGTCATTGGCGTCGTCAAGGCGTACACGACGCGCGTTGGCAGCGGACCCTTCCCCACCGAACTGGACACGGCGGAGGGAATTGGCAAGCACCTGGCCGAAGTGGGCCACGAATTCGGCACCACCACAGGACGCCCGCGCCGCTGCGGATGGCTGGATTTGGTCGTCGTCAATCACGCCGTGAAGTTGTGCGGCATCAACCAACTCGCAGTCACCAAAATGGACGTACTCAACGGCCTGGATGAAATCAAGGTATGCACCGGCTACACCGCCCCCGATGGCACGGTCATCGACCATTTCC
>JBFJWV010000188.1:0-3542 GCA_041623515.1 Thermoplasmatota archaeon
CGGGAAGATTCCGGATTGACGGCTGAGGAAGTCAACCTGTGCGACCAGTTGGTCACGATTCCCACGGCCGACTACGCCAGCCTCAACTTGGCCCATGCAGTAACCTTGCTCTGCTACGAGCATTTCAGGTACCGTTCCACCGACCGCATCACGGCGGAGAGGCACTTGTCCGAGGACACCCTGCTGCACCTGCATACGGCATGGGATGAAGTCATCCGCATGGTGGAAAACCGTCCATGGCGCCGGGATGTGGCCTCGGGCATCTTCCGCAAGATTGTGGGTCGCTCGGCCCCGGACAACCACGAAGTGTACAACATCATGGGCATCCTCAGCGGCGTGCTGCGGCGTTTTGATCATCCGGATTACCGCACGGCCAAATCGAGCCGCGTGCTGGCCAAACATGGGCTCCTTGCGACGCCCGTGGATGAAGAAGAGTAGTCGTCTCCCTCCACAAACAGCAAAAAGGGCCCCCCAAGTGGACCGCGCGTGCGGCTCCAGGCTCTTGTTCCCGTCCTCCTCTTTGTGACCGTTGCTTTGGCGGGCTGCAATTCAGACAAGGACACCGATGGAGACGGCTTGCCGGACTTCCTCGAAAAACAAGGCTGGGACGTCTTGGTTTACACCATGACCGAATCCGTGGTGCGTCACGTCACCAGCGACCCGGAGAAGGTGGATACGGACGGCGACGGCCTCAGTGATTTTGATGAGGGCTTTGTCCGGGGGGGCGCGGGCTTGCCTCGCCTCGACCCCACCAACCCGGATACGGACGGCGACGGGCTGACGGATTGCCAGGAGTGGTACATCCAGGTGGGCGACTGCCCGTCCTTGCCCGGTTTCCGCGATTACGACTTCAAGAATTACGTCACCGACCCGGTGGCCATGGACAGCGACTTCCCGAGCACGAGCCGTTACCTTGCGTACCACATCAATGACGGCCGCGGCTACCAAGATCACGAGAAGTTGCGCTCCGGCACGGGGGCGTACAAGTACGGTGACGGAATTTCCGACTACGACGAAATCTTCGGATACACCATCACGCGCCCCGACGGCTCGTTCAGCCACGGAGTGCGCAGCTCCCCGTCGGTCATGGACACGGACGGGGATGGATTGGAGGACGGCGAAGAAGCACTCGTATTCGGCAGCGAACCTGGCGTACCGGACACGGATGGGGACGGCTGCTTGGATGGTCGCGACATCTTCCCGACGCAGGCGGATACGTACCGCGTCGCGTTTGACCGCATCAAGATCACCGACGGTCCCGCCGCAGGTGGCGGAGCGAACCTGTTCATGGTGTCCTCCATTCTGGCGTTGACGCCGGACGATTTCCGCTTCCACCCTGCCCAGGGCCACGTGGATGCTGGACAGGGGGAAACCGTGAGCCTGCAATCCATCAACGGCGGCTTTGCCGCACGCAACGACTGCGGGGACAACGCCGATCCGGCTTACCAGCTTGCGTCGGCCGTCCAGCCCTGGATTCTGGTCCAATTCTCCGCCATTCACAAAGGGTCCCTGGCGCCCCACAACAACGAGGAGGCCTTCGAGGAAGCGTCCCACATTGAAGTGATGGATGTCGCGTCCACCGGTTTGCCGGCCGAAGCACGCGCCGACGGCCGCGTCTACTGGAACCCCCAAGAGGATGTCTACCGCTGGTCGATTCCCTCCGAGGCGTGGGCCTGGAGGCTGGAAGACGACGCGGAGGTCTTCCGGCTGCCTGCGGACGGCTGGTTCCACCGAACCGGGCCCGCCGGCGAATTGTGGTTCAAGCCCGAAGTTCGGCTCGTCTGACTCCTGGGAAGTTCAAGTTGAATTACCAATACTCTTAAGAGAAGTTCAGGGGTCGTTCAGGGTGCTGTCCTAGTGGTCCGGCAAGGATTCATGGACGATATTCCAAGGTGAACAAATGCGCACGACGATTCGCTCCTTTGCCGTGGCTACGACCCTCTTGCTGGTGGGTGCTTTGCTGCTCCTGCCCTCGGGCCAGGCCCAGACATTGACCATTACTGGAGAAAAGACCGTAGACGGTATCCGCCCTGGCTTGGGTGGCGAAGACATCACGGTTGACTTCAACTACCAATTCGACAACCCCACTTTCACGGCTGGACAACTCGAGAAGTCCTTCGTGACGGTGACCGTAACCACGAACTGCAAGAACAACAACTTCATCGTGACCGGTCCCGGTGCGGTTCTGATTACTCTGGAGCAAGCTCCGGAGACCAAGAGCAGCGCTCGCGAAACCTACTCGGTTTCCGCCAACCGTGAAGCCCCCGGCCTCACGGAAGTGCAGTGCACCATCACCGGCACCCCCGGCGCTCTGAACTCCGCGGCTGCCAACCAAGGCACCACGCCCTACACGCACACCTTCAACGCGCTCGCCGACTTCTACGGCGCCGTGTCCGTGCAACTGAGCAACCCCATCGAGAAGGCGGGCCCCCAGAAGGAAGTACCCTTCCCGCTGGCCTTCCAGAGCTTCAGCAACGCCAACACCCGCGTGATCTTCAGCATCGCTGACGAGGCCGACCGCCCGTCCGGCGACCGCTGGCGCCACGTTCTGCCCACGGACCTGATCATCGGTTCCACGGCCAAGGGCGGCGACAACACCGGAGACGCCATCTTCCAAGTGTCCACCCCCTACAAGACGGGCTGGAACAACGTGGTCGGCAACTACTTGCTGACCATGACCACGGAAGCCTTGGACGACCCCCAGCAAAAGGGCAACACGATGACCGCTAGCATTCTCGTGCGCGTTCGCGGCGTCTACGTCCCCGGCTTCGAAGTGGTCGCCCTGATTGGCAGCCTGCTTGGCTCCGTCGTGCTCCTGCGCGGCCGCGACGAAGAGTAAGCCTCGGTTTGCTCCCTTTTCCTCTCCTTCCTTCCTCTCCTTCCTATCTTTGGGTGAACTTCACGATGCGGGCATTGGGAATCCAGCTTACCTTGACCTTCTTGGTATTGATGCTGGCGCCAACCGCCATGGCCCAGGAAGAAGCACCCCTTCTCGACTTTGAAATGCGCACGCCCAGCGGCGTGTTCGTTGAAATGGACCCCAGCTCGCGCTACGGTGAACTGGAACTGGTCCTGCGTGATGTTTCCCGCGACGGCGTGCCGCCGCCTGAACTTGGCCTGGGCAATGGACCCGGCCAGCCCCACGTGTACACCTTCCAAATTGACCCGCGGTTCCCCAGTGAATCCTGGAACGTGGTCATCACCCCGCCCCAAGTGACCATGCAACCCGGCGAGCAACGGGAAGTCCGCGTGCAATTCACCACGGACGGCCAAGGCGATGCCTACTACCCCGTCGCGGTCAACGTCACGGCGCGCCCCCTTTACACGGGAGGCGAAAAGAGTGGCGTGGTCAATTTCCTGGCCCACATGGAGGGCGCCCGCGCCTTGTCTGCTCGCGTCCAGAGCGGCTTCACGAGCCAAGTTGTAGGCCCCGACGAGACCGTCGTGTTCCCCGTTCAATTGGAGAACTTGGCGCTGGAAACCCGCATCGTCGGATGGCGGGTCACGTCCAACTCATGCAACGTGGATGTTGCCAGCAGTTC
>JBFJWV010000189.1:0-3534 GCA_041623515.1 Thermoplasmatota archaeon
CAATCATTTCAATGGCTTCGCGGGCGAGCAACACTTCGTCGGGCTCGCCGTTGATCCAGATGCGACCGTTTTGGCCCACATAGAGCCAGCATTCCACGTATCCCTTGACCAAGTTCAGCATGGAGCCGTTCTTGCCAATGATGCGGGCCACCTTGACGGGTGGCACTTCGAAAATCTCGCCGCCTTCCAGCTTGGCGAGGTTGCGGTCTTTGAGGGTCACCTGGACCTTCTTTTGGCCATCCACGAAGAGAACCTTGCACAGCACGGCATCGCCGGGGCGCAGGTACTCCATGGTTTCGCCGAAGTCAACGCGCCATGGGGCTTCGCTGACGTGCATGGGAGCATCCCATGCAGCGCGGATGTCAATGATCCAGTTGCCGGGGTTGCAGTCGGACACAATGCCGACGACGGTGTCGCCAGCGCGGGGTTCGTATGCACCCTGGAATGGGATGACGCCAACGCGGTCGCCGTGGCGACGCACGTAACCCGATTGAACGGCGACAACGCGGTCTCCGACGCGCGCTGCGCCCTCGACGGGGCGCGTCTCTTTGTCCTTCGCCAGTTCGTCACCGACGAGGACCAATTCTCGATTTCCTGCCATTGTATTGTTTCTCCTTTGGAATGTGTTGCTCAAGTGAGTAGCTTCGTCTCCACGTTGCCTTGCGTCAGGGCGTTGAGGGAGTCGTAAATCTCCGTCTGCGCCCCGGCGGGCATTTCCAAGACGACGACGAGCGAGCCGTCGCCTTGCCATTCTTCTTTGACAACTTTCGCCATTTGGCGGATTTGTCCGTACGCTTTGCCCGTGAATTCTGCGGGGACCTTGACGGCCACTTCGACCCGTTCCACCGCAATGGGCAGCAGGGGCTTGAGAGCCGTGATGGCTTCTTCCACCTGCGACCGCACGCGGCGCATGGGGTCAACGCGGAATTTGGCTTCCTCCAGGGCGCGCTCCAGCCGCTCGCGCGGGTGGGGCATCTTCGCCTGGGGATTCCATGATTCACGAGTGATGTGATCCAAGATGCGTTTGTGCTTCTGCTCCAGCATCCGCTTGCGTTGCTCTTGGGTGAGTTGGATGTCGCCTTCGTCCAGAATGCGCCGCGCGATGACGGCGACGTCCGTGGTCTCGAAGGCCTTCTGCAATTCTTCGTCGGACGCGCGCTTGCCATCACTCCAGTGGGTGAAGACGTCGTCAATGGCCAGGACATCGAGGATGTCGTCATCGCTGGCCTTTTCCTTTTCGAGCACCGCTTGGGTACCGTCGGGGTCGACGAGAATTTCGAAGGTGATGCCGTGCCGCGCCAGGCGGGCCACGACGGCGTCGTCCAGTGAAACCATCAGCTGGAGAACTCCTTGAAGCGCGCCGCCACATCGGCTGCTTCCAGCACCTTGAACGGCGCTTTCCCGGTGACCAAGGCGATTTCGAGGGCGTCGGCGTTGGTCTTGCCGTCGGTGGCTGCGTGCAACGCCGCCAAGCCCAGTTGAATCGCTTCATCGGCGTCCAGGCGGGCCTTGTAACCTTCCTCGAGGGCCTCCATTGCGGGCGCGCGGCCACTGCCGACGGCGCTGGCCTTGTACTCAATCATGGCACCGCTGGGGTCGGTTTCGAAAAGGTGGGGCCCGGAGTCATCGACGCCGGCAACCAGCAGGGCCGTTCCGAAGGGGCGGCCGCCACCAAATTGGGTGTAGGATTGTTTGAAGTCGCAGATCTTCTTGACCAGCGTGTCCACAGGGATGGCTTCGTCGTACGTGACGCGGTTCATCTGGGCCTCGACGCGGGCGCGGTCCACCAGCGCACGGGCATCGGCCACCAAGCCGCTGCTGGCGCAACCAATGTGTTCGTCGATGGCGAAAATCTTCTCGATGGACTTGGGCACGACCAGGTGGCTGGCGATGCGCTTGTCCACCAACAGGGCGACGCCACCGTTGAAGACAACGCCGACGGCCGTGGTGCCGCGCTTGACCGCTTCACGCGCGTATTCGACTTGGAAGAGACGGCCGTCGGGCGAGAAGATGGTAATCCCGCGGTCGTATGCTTGAGCAGGGTTCGGTTGCATGGTCACCTCGGTGAGCCGGAAGCATGCAGACGACGCCGAACCAATAGAGGGGTTCGTGGGTCTCTGCGACCGCCGCGCCACGAAAGACGTCGGCCGGTGCTTTTCGGTTGTTGATTCCACCCAAATGGCTCCCCTATATCAACGCGGCGCAAGCCCTGGTGCGCAGTCGGTAGCCTCATGAGCCACCGCTCGCGTGGCGAGCCTGTAGCATGGTCGACCACGCCGCGAAAGCCACCGAGCACCTGGAATCCGCGTTGGCGGATGACTCCGACAAGGAGTGGCTCCATGTCGCTGCCGCCGGAGTGCATGCCATTTTGCATGTGGCATCCACCATCAAGCACGGCTTGCGCGATGTCGTCTATGAGATGGGCGATTGAGGACGGACGCCCCCTGAAGCACCTCCGACCCGAGCGCGCCAACCCCCAGATATCAATTCGTTCGAACGGTCGTTGGCCTGTCCGAGAGGCAAGTGAAACCGGGCATGCCTTGGCCTGAACGAGATAACCGTGTACGGCCGACCCATCCACCGCGCATGCGACTGCAAACCCTTGCCGCATGCTTGCTCGCGACCGCCTTCATTGCCATCGTTCCCGGGACATCGGCCACGCCTGACAACAACAATTCCCAGTGCAACAACAACGGGATTGTCATCGGCGTCAGCGTCTCCGGCAACAACTCGTACAACTGCGAGGCAAGTTGGCAATTCTGCGACCAGGGAACGGGCGCAGGCGCAGGCGCAGGCGCGGGTGGCCCCGGTGAAAACGACGCCGGAGCTGAAGCAGCGGCCAGCGGCGACTGCCACCAAGGCAACTCCGACCCGGGAGACGACGAGACCTGCACTTCAGGGCAGGTGCTGGGTTCCCGGAACCGGGAGGTCTGCGCCGCCCGCCAACTCCCTCCAGTGCAGGCGGACGTCTACCAAGGCCAGTGGAGGCTATGAGCCCCCCATGCACGCTGCATCCATTGCGGCAGCCGCCGCACTGCTCGCCATCGCCGCACCACCGGTTGAAGCCAATCCGACGGACTGGGTTGGCAATCACCATGAGAGTTGCACCAACAACGGCATCATCATCCACGCTGGCTTGGGGCCATCCACCATTTCGTGCAACGGCAGCTGCACCAACAACGGTGTGACCGTTCAAGCCAGCCCTCGGAGCAGCTACGTTTGCCAGGGCGGTTGCACCAACAACGGCATCATGGTGTTCGGCCCAGGCGGCGGTTGCGAACGGGGCGCGCTGCCCGGTGCCTGTGCCTCCGACACCTGCACCCCCAACTGCTACAACCATTGCACCAGCTCATCCAATGAGCATCGTGATGCACGGGTTGGACCGCTGCTCTGTCGCCCCATACCAGGTGAGCTTGGATTGGAATGTGCCCACAGCGAGCGCTGCGCAATCATGGAAGACGCAGCCTGCTGGAGCGTGCGCCTGGCATGCACGATTGTTGGCAACCACTCGCGGGTGGACGAAATCCTTGACGA
>JBFJWV010000190.1:0-3512 GCA_041623515.1 Thermoplasmatota archaeon
CGTTCGCCCGGGCGCCACGTTCAAAACGGGGTCTCAAGTCGCCGCCGCCATGGCCGAAGACCGCCTGAGCCCCGAGTTGCAACAGCAAATCCAAACCCTGCAAGGCATGGGTGCGCAACTGCAGCAATTGGCCAGCCAGCGCCAGCAAATGGAACTCATGAAATCGGAGCAAGACCGAGCGGCCAAGGTCCTGCAAGATTTGCCGGAAGATGCCCCCGTTTTCCGTTCCGTTGGTTCGTTGATGGTCGGCGACAACCGCAATGATGCGTTGGCGCGATTGCAAGACGACGGCGAAGCCCTGGCCATTCGGCTCAAGCGCATGAAGGAGCAGGAAGAAGCCATGGAAGAGCAGTTTCAGCAACTGCAAAGCCAACTGCAGAAGGCCCTCGGCGCGTGAGCCACGTCCAAGCGGGCGACCGCGTGATATTGCTCGAACCTGCCAGTGGCCGGCGTTTCCTCGTTCACCTTGATGGAGCCGGCGCGCGCAAGGACAAAGGCCTCGGGGTCTTCGATCCAGCTCGCCTCGAGGGAACCCCCTGGGGTGGCCCTGTGCAAATTGCAGGCAAGGACCTGGTGGCCCTGCGGCCCACGCTTCCCGACTTGACGGCGACCTTGAAGCGCAAGGCGCAAATCATCCAACCCAAGGATGCCAGCCGCATCGTTTACGAGTTGGGCGTCCAGCCCGGCGACCGGGTGCTGGAATCTGGCATCGGCAGCGGCGCGGCTACCATGGCCCTGCTGTGGGCCATCTCGCCAGGCGGTGAGGTCGTGGCGCAGGAACTGCGCGATGACTTTGCAGCTTGGGCCATCAACAACGTCGAACGGGCCGGCCTCGAGGAAAACCTCCGCGTCGCTGTCGGTGACCTAACCGAAGCCGTCGCCGAGGGCATCGAGGGCCCGTTCCAGGCGTGCCTGCTCGACCAGCCGGAGCCCTGGCTTGCCATCCCCAACGTGGTGCCTCTTTTGGCGCCCGACGCCCGCATCGCTTGCTACTGCCCCCAAGTGAGCCAAATGGAGCAAGCCGCCAAGGCACTCGAAGAGGCGGGGTTCGCGGATGTGCGGGCCATGGAGTTGATTGAACGGCTGTGGGAAATCAAGGAGCGCGGCAGCCGTCCCAGCTTCGACGGATTGGGCCACACGGGCTTTTTGGTGCTGGGAACGCACGTTCCTGTCCAATCGGTCGCTTGAAGTGAGCCACGTTTTTCGACCCCCCGTGGCGCGAGGCGTATCCCAGCGGTTCATGCGCATCCTCGACGGCGAAACGCGCAGCGCCCGCGCTCGCATTGCCGTGTTGGGAACCCTGGCCGTTCTGATGCTCATCCCCGCGTTCTTGCTGGCTCCGCCCTTGGGCCTGCTGGCCCACCTCGCCGCCGTTCTGATTGGCTTGATTGGTGGAAGCCTTTGGGGCTGGGCCACGTATGAGCGTCGCTACCAAACTGGCTTGGTTGCACTGTGGAAGGATTGGATGGAGGCCGCTTCTGGATCCGAAACGTTGGCCGAGTGCCACCGGAAAGTGATGGGCCGCAGCGGACGCAACCTGCCGTGGCTCTATGGCGCCGGTCTGACCGTCTTTTGGACCGCGGAGATTGGCTTGCTCATGCTGGCCATCGTGGGCGCCTCCAATCCGCTCGTGGCCTTACCGGTCATTGCGGCCAACGGCCTGCTCATCGGCGCCGTCCTTGGACACAGCTTGAAAGGAATGCGCTGGAGCCGCAGCCTCGGCGACGCCACGGGAGAGATGGTTGCGTCGGGTGAAGTGGGCCTGTGGGGGACCCGATGACCTGGCGCGTCGGCGGCAACATCTACCGCGATGGCCGGTTGGAGCGAGGCATCTTGCACATCGAAGACGGCCGCATTGCAAAAATCACCAAGTCGGGCGCGGTCGACCAAGACTTCGGAGACCGGGCCATTTTGCCGGGCGCCATTGATGTTCATGTGCACTTCCGTGACCCCGGAATGACGCACAAGGAGGACTGGACCACCGGCAGCACATCGGCGGCTTTTGGTGGCGTCACCAGCGTGGTCGACATGCCCAACACGGCCCCACCCACGTCCACGCTCAAGGCCGTTCGCGACAAGTTGCGCATTGCCGGCTCCAAGTCCGTTGTGGATTTCGCTGTCTGGTCCGGTGTCACTTGGTATCTGGACGACCTTCCGCAGATGTTGAACTGGACGCCCGGCATCAAAATCTACTTGGGTGCCACCACGGGCGACCTCCTGCTGGATGACAACGACCGGGTGCGGCGGGCCTTGGATATTGCGGGCGCCGCCGGCAAGCAAGTCGTTTTGCATTGCGAGGCCCAGCGGGTCCTGCAAGAATTGCGCCGTACCGAGGAACGCCTGGAGGACCACGACAGCACGCGCCCGCCGTTGGCGGAAGTGGAAGCCATTTACGACGTCCTCAAGGCGCTGCCCACGTTGGACAAGCCGCCGGCCATTCACGTTGCGCACATTGCCAGCATCGACGCCGTTCAGGCAGCCGAGGCGGCCAAATTCAGCCGGGGCGTCTGCCCGCACCATTTGCTGCTTGACGTGGTGGGCTGCTGCGATGCCCACCCCACCCGCGGAAAGATGAATCCGCCCCTGCGGACCCCCGAATCACGAGCCGGCCTCTGGGATGCATTTGCGGCGGGCCGCATTCCCGTCCTCGAGTCCGACCACGCGCCCCACACAGTGGCCGAAAAGAACGACTCGTTCCACGCGGCGCCAGCTGGCGTTCCGGGTGTCGAAACGCTCCTGCCCGTCATGCTCGGCAAAGTGGCCGCAGGGGACGTGCCACTGCACATTGTGGTGGACGCCGCCACCCGGGGCCCTGCGGCCTTGATCGGTGCCACCGACCGCGGTGCCCTGGAGCCCGGCATGAAAGCCGACTTCGCCGTGTATGACTTGGATTCCCCCGCTCCGGTCGACCAGAAATCCTTGCACAGCAAATGCGGCTGGAGTCCGTTTGATGGCATGGCGGCGGTGTTCCCGAGCCACGTGGCGTTGGCAGGCCAATGGATTGTGGACGACGGCGAATTGGTGGGGCGCGCCGGTGGGGGACAAAGCATTTTCACCCTCCCCGAAGACCCATGAGCTTCGCACTGGAACTGGCGGAAGCGTTCGCGTTCTTCCCGGCGCCGCTGGCGGTCGTCTTGCTGGCCATCAGTCCCATTGGCGAAGTCCGCTTGGCCATCCCCGTTGCCATTTTGGCGTACGGCATGGGGTGGGCGGAGGCGTTCACCTGGGCTCTGATTGGCAACTTGTTCGTGGTCCCGATATCAACCTGGTTCTACCCGGCGCTTGAGCGCGGGGTGCGCAAGTGGGGCGTGGCGGCTCGCGTTCTGGACAAGGCATTCTCACGCACCCGTCGGAAGACGGAGCAGCGCGTGATGACGTTGAAGGAAGTGGCCGTATTCGGTTTCATTGCGACGCCCATTCCCGGAACCGGCGCTTGGTCCGGCGTGCTGGTCGCCCACATTTTTGGCCTGCCGCTGCGGGAAACATGGCGCTACTACTACGCCGGCATTGTC
>JBFJWV010000191.1:0-3502 GCA_041623515.1 Thermoplasmatota archaeon
CCGCCTGGATTGGCGGCGCCGGCAAGTGGATTCTGGGCGGCGCCGGCACCCTCGTCGCCGGCTACGCCCGCGTGCAAGGGGACGCCGTGCTGCAACACGACGGACGCCAGCAAGTGTACGACCTCGTGCAAGCCGAGCCCGGCATGCATTTCATGGATCTGTGCGAACGGCTGCCCTTCGGCGCATCCACCCTCAATTACCACCTGCGTGTTCTCGAACGCAACGAATTCGTCACCCGCGTCAAGGACGGACGCTACGTCCGCTTCTTTGACCGCCGGTCGGGCGCATTCGCTGGCGAACGCAAAACCGCGGTTTCCGCGCTGCGCAACAACACCACCGCAGCCATCGCCGACTGCATCGTGCAAAACCCCGGCATCGCCCAACGCGACCTCGCCGAAGCCTTCGGCATCGCCGCCAGCACCGTCAGCTGGCACGTGGAGCGGCTGCAACGCAGCGGCCTCGTGGAAAAGCAACGTGACAGCCACTTCACCCGGTACTACATGGGCCGGGCGTGGACCAACCTGCCCCACGATGAGCTGGCCCGCTTCGGCATTGCTGGCTGAATTGGGCCGATGCTCTGATATAAGGCGCCCAAGTCGGCCGCTTCGCTCACCCTGGCTGGGGTAGTGTAGCTGGTGAACATAGCAGATTGTGGTTCTGCTGTCGTGGGTTCAAATCCCGCCCCCGGCCCCTTCTTCTTCCCCCCTTTCTTTCGAGGCACCATGGCACGGGGACGGTTTGACTGGCTGCGCAAATTGGCAGCCATCCTGCTGGTTCTTGGCGCCGTGACGGGATTGATGGTTGGCGTGGGACTCGCCACCACTGGCCAGCTCTGGGGCCTCGTCGCCGTCCCCCTCGCCGCGGCGGCCATTTGGACGGCCACCATCATCACACCCGAGGGCGGAACCACGGGCTACTTCGACAAGAACATTTGAAGGGGCGCTGCGGTGGCCATGCGTGGTCGTTGACTGGAACATAGGCCCCGTCAGCGAAGGCGCGTCCGTGGCCCTGGCCAGCATTGTGGCCCTCTACACCATTGGCGTGGGCTACTACGCGGGCCGTGCATTCCAGAACCACCTGGAGGACCGCTGGTCCGCGGCCTTGGCCACCGTCGTCATGGCCCTGTTGGCATGGGCCCTCTTCGTCCAAGGTGATTCCTTGCTTCCGGCGCCGTTCAGCATCTTCGTGCTGCTGGCGGCCGCCGCAGGCATCCTCATCACGATCACGTACACCCTCGGGCGCTACAAGGACAAAATCGACGCGTTCCGGCAAGAATTCGGGGGCCGCCTCAACGCGCTATTGGAAGACGTGGTGCCCGAGAACCGCCTCGTCGAATTTCGTCGGCTGCAAGAACGCCTGCGGCCGGACAAGGAAATGTTTCGCAAGACGCCGCACCTGATGATGGGCGTGTTCTTCCTGTTCTACGGGGTGGCCGGGTACGCGGTCTTCCGAACGCTATGGGTGGTCGCATACGGCGGGAGCCCCGGCAGCGGCGAGGGGGCGGCCAATTTGTACGCCGCAAGCCACGCCGCCGAAGGCACGTACCTGGTGGCAGGGCACATGTTCTCCGTGATGCTGTTGTTCTCTCTCTTCGTGCTGATATTGCCCAATGAATTGCTGCGCCTGCGCTACCCGGAACTCAGCTACCCGTTCAAGCAAACCATCCTGCGATCCCTGCGCAAGAAAGAAGAAGGCCTGTTCGGGGCCCACTTGTACATCACGGCCACGCTTCCCCTGGCAGTCCTCTGGCTGACCCAGGACGTCAGCCAATGGCACCTCACCATTTACGCGGTCATGGCCATGCTCGCCGTGACCATTTTTGCCGATGCCTCCAGTGCCTTGTTCGGCCGACGCTGGGGCAAACGGAAGTGGTTCCACAACCCGGACAAGAGCTACCTGGGAACGTTCGCGGGCGGACTCACGGCCCTTCTCGTGGCGCTCCCCTTTGTCGGCGTGCCGCTGGCGCTTGTTTCCGTCGCTGTGTTTGTGCTGGTTGACATTCTTGCGCCCGTCCCGTTTCCGGCATCGGACAACTTGCTCAATCCGCTGGCATTGGCCGCGGCTTTCACCATCGGCTTGCCCTGGCTGGCGCCTCTACTGCCGTTTTACTAGGCCAAGTTGGCGAACCGGCGCTCCACCAGTTCGAAGCGCGTGCGGTGCTGCCGGTTGCTGAGCCAGAAGTAGACGGCGCCAAAGATGGCGGCCGGAACGACCGGCAGGCCAAAGCTGGCCGGCATGACCTGGAGAGCCACGGCGCGATCCACGGCGGTGCCGACGCCCAGCGTCACGGCAAACGCAATGAATTCCACGATGAGGAAAACGCAGTACGCCAGCACCGCGTTTGCGATGGCGCTGCTGCGCTCCAACCCATCCACTTCCCGCTGCAAGACCAGCAACGGGTCCCCCTGCATGGCATCTTTCAGGCTGCGAACCAACGAGCCGCTGCGCTTCTCCAGGCTCCTGTCAATGACGTACAGCATGACAATCACGCCGAAAATGGCGAGGAAGAACAGCGTCATGGTCACCAATGGAGGCAACGCATCTTGGGCGCGGGAGTTGTACCAAGCCAGACCCCAGCCGAGGAAGAAGCCGCCCAGTCCGAGCCCGAACAGCCACCTGCGCGTCTCCTCCAACGGGACCCGCCCCCGGCGGACCACGTCCAACCGGGTGCCGCTGGCGTGCTTGTGCGCATGAATGCGCGTGGTGATGCGCCCGTAATGGACCACCAACGCGTCGCCCGCCCGCTCCAGTTGGCCTTGCAGCTTGGGCGCCACCGTCCCGGCACCCTCAAGGTACACCTGGGCAGCGTCCAGAGCTTCATGCGGACCCCGGTGCGTCGTGAAGGACTGCAGGTTCCCGTCTTCCGGCATGTCGTCGCCAGGCACGAGGGGCAATGAATCGCGGCAAATAGGGGGCTTTCGGTCGGTGACGCGCAAGCAAAACCTCCGCAAAAGGGATGAAGGGTCATTCGTCAGCGAGGGCAATGAACAGCAAGTGGGCCATTGTGGTCCCCCTGGTGGCCATCAGCCTCGCTGGTTGCCTCGACGCCGATGACAGCACCGTTCCTGAGCGCAACGTGTCCCTGGGCACCATGGAATGGATTGATGACAGCCACCAAAATGGCGGTCCCCGTGGCTACCTGCCGGATGCAGTCAACGGCATGGAACACATTGCAACAGGCAGCATCAACGGCACCACCGGCGTTTGGGTCAACGATGACATCGCCTACTTGTCCGGTTCTGCGGGCCTGCGCATCGTGGATGTGCATGACCCCGCCAACCCCATCCTCTTGGCCGCGGATGTGCCCGAAACGGCCAGCCGCGACGTGGACGTGTTGAAGCACTCCAACGGCCGCATGTACGCCACCCTGAGCGCCGGCGGCGTTGCCCTGGTGGACGTCACCGACCTGGACAACGTGTACATGGTCTCCAAGGCCTCCGTCAGCAGCCACAACCACGCCGTGGTTCCAGGCACGGACATTGTCTACAACTCCCGGTCCATC
>JBFJWV010000192.1:0-3463 GCA_041623515.1 Thermoplasmatota archaeon
CGTGCGTGACAAAACAGCGCAGGCATCCCTTGGCGCGCACTTTGAGAGTCAACGCACGCGTGTCCACGTTGCTGATGCCCGGGACCCCTTGATCAACCAGCCAATCATGCAGCGTCCACTTCGTCTTGCGGTGGTCCGGTTGACGGCACCACTCACGCACCACAACGGCGCGCGGCCACACCTTGTCGCTTTCCCAGTCGTCCGGGTTGACGCCGTAATTGCCCACCATGGGATAGGTGAACATCAGGGTCTGACCGTTGTAGGAAGGATCCGTGAGGGACTCCTGGTAACCCGTCATTCCCGTGTTGAAGACGAGTTCACCATAGGCGGTGCCGGAGGCCCCAAAAGCCTCCCCCACAACAACAGCCCCATCTTCAAGAACGAGCCATGCGCGCTGGGTAGTGTCCGACATCGCTTGCGACCTGGCGGCCCACCCCGGGGTCCCATAAAAGAGGTGGGTGCCAACTTCGAGTGGAGCATTGGGGGGCGGCCCCTTCAGCCTCCAGCCCATTGGGGCCACGTTCAGACCATGCACCGCACCCGCCAACCCCGGCTTAAGTGGCTTGAACACCGCAAACCAACCGGTGACAGTTTGGTGCGGCAGGTCGGGCCATGCCTGTGCAACTCGCGCAAACCGAGCGGTACGCCTCCTTGCCGCACCCGTGCTGCTCGTGTTGGCAATCCTGGTGGCGAGTCCCTCGGAGGCCGCAGATTACGTCGTGAACACGGAGTCCGATTCAGCGAGTGGTGGATGCGGCGATGGCCCCTGCAGCCTGCGGCGCGCAATCACCCAGGCAAACGCTGCCGGGCCCTCCAACATCACCTTTGACCCCGGCGTCACCACGATCACGCTGACCAGCCCGCTGCCCAATGTCACCGTGCCCCTCACAATCAACGGCAGCCAATCCGTCCACATCATCGCCGATTACGACGACCCCGGCCCCGCCGATCGTTCGTTCGCGTTCATGCCGGGCGCCAATGGGTCCCGGCTGACCGGCTTGCAAATGACCGGCATCAACACAACAACCCAAGCCATCGTGGTGGCCGCGTCCAATGTTGCATTGGACAACCTGACCATTGCAGGCTTCACAAGCACCCTGGTCACCTTCGAAGCACAGGGGACCTTGATGGATTCCAACATCAGTTCAATCGTCAATACCGCCGTCCAAATCACGGGCGGCACCCATCACCGCATCGAACGCAACATCCTGCCTGCGGCCGCATCCGCGACCATTGACGTGCGGGCACCCAACGTCACCATTCTGGGTAATGCCATCGGCCCGGCGCCTGCGGGCTGCGGCGTTTGTTTCGGCCACGGCATCCACGTGCAGGCGACGGGCGCGAATGCAACCATTGGTGGCCTGGCCAGCGGCTTGGGCAACACCATCGTCGGACTCGGCGGCGCAGGCGTGTTCGTCGAGGGAGAAACCACCATTGGCGATTCCAGTCCCGCCGCGGACGTCAAGATTCAGGGCAACTTGATCGGCGTGCATGCAAATGGAAGCGCCGATGGCAACGCGCGCTGGGGCGTTGAAGCCCAAAACAGCAGGGAGCTCTTTGTGGATGCCAACGAAATCGCTCACAACGCAATGGGCGGCATCGGGCTGGCCAGGCACTTCTTCTATCCCCCCAACACGGACGCTTACCTCAAGGACAACGACATCCACAACAACTCGGCGGATTGGAACGGCGGCGGCATCTTGGTGGACGAAGTCTTCGATGGCCCGGACGCGGACAACCTATCCATCATCGTTGAGGGAAATCTCATCACCAACAACACGGCACTGGGCTCCGGTGGCGGCATCGCGGTGGTGGACACTTGGGATGCGTGGCTCGTTGGAAACGACATCATCAGCAACCAGGCGACGTACAATGGAGGCGGCATCCGCATCGACCACTTCGGATCGCAGGAATTGGAACTGACAAGCCACGCCTTTGCCGGACCCGTCGGCCCCAAGGAGACCCTGCCCGACGTGAACATCCATGTGGTGGGCAACCACATTCTTGGCAACGGAGCCGATTTCGGAGGCGGCATCCATGCCAGTGGCGACACGGCGGGGCTGGAAATTGGCTCGTTGCTTTGGCCGAACCACATTCAGTTCAACAACGCCACCGGCGCCGGAATCATGGTCGATGCCTTCAGCACGGCGCGCATTGCGGGCAACCTGATCACGGACAACTTGGGTGCGGGCATCTTGGGCGTGGGCGATTCATCGACGTTGCATTTGACCGGCAACCAGTTGGCCCGCAATGCGGGCCTTGGCATCGACATTGCGCTGTTCAATGAAGGCCCACCCATTGAAGGCGTGACTCCCAACGACCCCGGCGATGGCGACGGCATCGTGAATTTCCCCACCCTGACGTCGGTCCATAATGGCCTCGCTCAGTTCCAATGGGACCACGGCCCGGCCACCGCCACCATCGAATTCTTTGCAAGCACGGCCTGCGACCCATCCGGCCACGGCGAAGGGGCCCGCCTCGTGGGTCAAGGCACGTTTGTGTCATCCGGCGGTGTTCTGATTGCATCCCTTGGCGGGCTGTCGGTCAGCCCCGGTGAATCCATGACTGCGGTGGCGACAACGGCCAACGGAAGCAGCGAATTCAGCCCGTGCCGCACCGCCACGGCCTCGCCCCCGTCGAGCGGCAACAACCCGCCGCCCACGCCCCCCCCCGAACCACTTCCACCGCCAACGCCACCGCCCGCACCCCCGGCCCCGCAGCCACCGGCGCCCAGCGAACCACAACCCCCGCCGCCGAACCCGAATCAGCCGCCGGCCGAAGGGGGCACGCCGCCGGCAGGCAACACGTTCCTGCGCGACTCATTCGCCCGCGCGTTCGGGGCCGGCAGCAGCGAACGGGTCACCTTCGTCGACGCCAGCAGCCCGCAACGGGTGACGGTCACGGAAATCAATCGCGCCGTCTTCGTCATGTACGAAGGGCCGGAAGCTCCGGAATGGCTGCGCATCGTGCTCGTTGCCCCCGACGGGTCGCGCACCATTCTCAGCGAAGGGTCCCGGCAAGCCTTGATTGAACCGGCCGACTGGGCCGCGGGATTCTACACGGTCCAGGTAGAGCAGCAACGAGCGGACGGTCAACATTACCTCGTCGCCTCGGCGGCCACCCGCATTCACCTGCCACCGACCACGGCCACCATTGCCATCACCACCGCCGCAGCGGGCGCCGCCATCGTGGCGTCGGGAAGCAGCATCTCCACGGTGCTGGCAGCGCGGGGCGCGGGCGCGGCCCAGGCAGCCGCCCAGGAAAGCCTGATAGGCTTGGGCGAAGACCGCATGCGCGACGCCATCAACGCCGCCCGCCAGCGTTTGCAGCAACGGCGGGGCCTCGGGGCGTTTCTTCTTGCAGTCACGGCCATCCTTGTCATGATGCTGCTGCAACCGGACGGCTGGTTCCAAGGCTTGGGCGCCTTGCTCCCCGCCGCCGCCATGGTGAGCGTGGCAGGAGC
>JBFJWV010000193.1:0-3454 GCA_041623515.1 Thermoplasmatota archaeon
AGACCGAGGACCAGTTCCTTCAGGTCCCCTTCCAAGACGTCGCTCTTTTCGAGGTAGTAGTCGTAGGCCACCTGGACGGTTTTGCCGGTGGCATACACCGTGCCCTTTTCGCGGTCTTTGATTTCGTAGTCGAAGTCCCAGGATTTGCCGCCGATGCGGCTCGTCCACATGGACACTTGCGGCTTGGCCCCCATTTTCATCGGGTGCTTGTAGTCGAGGGCCGCATGGGCAATGATGAAGGGGAAGTCCTTCTCGGATTCACTGCCCGCTTCTTTGGTGAAAAACTCCATGCGGGCGTGTTCGAGGAACGTCAGGTAGATGGCGTTGTTGACGTGGCCCAATCCATCCATGTCGTTGAACCGGACTTCAACGGGCACGACGTAGCGACCCATTAGGCGGCCTCCAGGCGATGAACGATGTCGTCGGCCAATTTCGTCAAATCTTCCGCATCCGGTTTGGGACGCTCAGCGAACAATGAATGGATGGGTCCGGCGGCGTCGCCAGCTTGACGGGGCACGATGTGGAGGTGCAGGTGCGCCACCTCTTGACCCGCTTCTGGCCCGTTGTTGATTGCGATGGTGGCGTCACTGCGGCCCACCGCGTCGCAGAGGATGGGTGTGAGCCGCTGCGCCGTCGCCATGACGGCTTGCGCATCGGCGGGTTCCGCGTCTTCGAGTTTTGCGGCATGGGCCTTGGGAATCACGAGCGCGTGGCCGCGCTGGAGTGGATGAATGTCCAAAAACGCGAACGTCCGTTCATCTTCGTGAATGCGTGCGCTGGGAATCTCTCCGGCGGCAATGGCACAGAACAGGCAGTCGCCCATGGCGTGACCACGGGGCGCGGCGCCTTTAGGCGTTGTTCAAGCGAGCCTGTGGTGGAACCAGGAAGTCAACCACGCGAGGGTGTCGTCGCGGTCGAGCACGTGGCGCCGGTCGAAGCCGTCGGGATGGGAATCCTGGAGGCGCTCGAACAACGCAAGCCCCAGGTCCTGGACTTCCTTCTGGCTGGCTTCAATGGTGTGGCCTGCGTGGGTCAGCAACTCCGAAAGGTAGTCCCATCCGGTGCGGTGATCGGCCACGCCGAAGGGTGCCAATCCATGAAACGCCCGCAGCAAATATGCGGCCTGCTCTTCCAGGGGGGCGCCGTAGGGGAAGTCATGGTGAATGGTCACGAGCTTCTTGCGCGCCTGCTTGCCCGGGCCATCATCGGCGTCATCCACGAGTGCAGCATGCAGCTCGTCGTCACCCGCATGGACCGCGTTCAGGTCAATCACGCGCTTGAGAAAATCGGGGAAGCTCTCCCGCTTGTAGATGCTCATGGTTCCCGGGCCACGTACGGGCCCAGGTCTTCATAGCCTCGCCGCCGGTAATATTCCTTGACGCCGACGCCGGCAATCACGAGAATGCGTCCGACTGCCCAATCCCGGGCACGGTCTTCGGCGGCCTGCATTAGTTGCGCGCCGAGTCCTTTGTGTTGGAAGGTTCCGGCGCCGTGTTCGCCAAGGTCCTGGGCAGTGCCGTATACCTTCAATTCCCGCACGACCGCCGTCCCGTGGGGGTGCTGGAATTCGTGCCGGTGGGGGTTGGGTCCCACGCGGCGCAATCGCACAAAGCCCGCAATGGCGTCGGCCGCCGGGTCTTCCAAGCTGATGAACACTTCCTGCCCGCCACTAGCGGCGTATTCCCGCTCCACGATTTGCAGGCGTTCCCCCGACGCCTCGCGGCGGTGAACTTCCCGTGCCCGCACATCGCGCACGCGGATGCCTTGTTCGTGTGCCTCGGCTTCGACAAATTGCCTCAGGTTGCTGTTTTGCACGCCGGCTTCCACATGGGTTGTGGGAATGTCCCGGTCGACCCGCTGGATGCGGCAATAGGCGGGGATGAATTGGTACGACTGGGCAATGACGTGTGCTGCTTGGTCCGTGTCGTACGGCTGGTAGCGGCCTTCCTTCCACCATTTTTTGAGTGGCGTTTCGCCTTCCATGACCACGAGCGTGGGGTAAATCTTGAGCATGTCCGGGCGCCATTCCTGCTCATCGAACAGCCGGCGCATGTCCTCCAAATCCATCTCTGGGTTTGGCATCAAGCTCGCTGAGCCATCGGCGGCTTTGCGCGGCAGCCCCGGCATCATGTGCACGCAGACCTTCAGGCCGGCGTCACGGCAGACACGCAGGGCGTCGGCCGCATCTTGAACCGTGTGTCCCCGATGGGTCAATTGGGTGGTTTCCTCGTCCAAGGTTTGGATGCCCAATTCGACGCGGGTGCAACCGTAGCGGAGCATGGCATCCACGTGCGGTTCGAGGCACCAGTCTGGCTTGGTTTCGATGGTCAAGCCAATGACTCGGCAATCGGCTGTTTCGTTTTCTTTCATGGCGGCCCGCAAGACGGCCTCGTGGGTGTCTGGGTCCCAGGCCTGCCAAATGTCGAACGGGACGAAGCCACCTTCCGGGTCCACTTCCGGCCCGGCGTTGCACCCCGCGTAGATGCCCGCCACGAACCAGTCTTGGTATGCCTTGTCGCGCGCGGGGAAGGTGCCGCCTTGAATGACCACGTCGACCTTGCTGACCGAATGGCCATTTCGGGCCAATTGGCCGAGGCGCGACCGGGCGATGAGAAACGGATTGTAGTCCCAGCGCTTGGCGCGCATGGTGCTGGGCTCGAATCCCGTGTAGGATTGGGGTGCGTCCACTTCGGGGCCGCCGGGGCAGTACACGCATTTTCCGTGCGGGCATCCGGCGGGACTGGACATGACCGCAAGCACGGCCACGCCGCTGCCAGTGCGCATGGGCTTCTTGCGCAGCAATGGCAGGAACTTCTCAACGACGGCCGGAGGCAAGGATGCAATGAGTTGCGAATCCTTGGGCAGTGGCGCGTGCAATTCGCGCGCCAAACGTTGTTTCAGCTTGTGCAGGTCCTCTTTGGAATGCACCTGGCCGTCTTGCAGGGCGGTCGCGATGCGCTGGGCAAACTCCTCCTGCACAGGGCCTTCGACGGAAGGTCCTCCTTTAGTTCTTCCACGCGCCGGGCGAGAACAGAAGCAGGGCCGTAAAGACTTCCAAACGGCCAATCCACATCAATGTGGCGAAAATCATCTTGGTGCTGGGAAGCAGGGTGGCGTAGTTTTCGGTAGGTCCAATGACACCCATTGCGGGCCCCACATTGCTGACCATGCTCGCGGCGCCAACGGCGGCATCAAACAAGTCCAGCGCGGGGTCCGTGGCAACCACAACCAAGGTGGCGGCAAGCCATATGGTGATGACACTGAAGAAGAACGCAATCACGGTCATGACGGTCTCTTCCTTCAGCGGCTTGGAGGCCAAGCGGATGGGGATGACGGCTCGCGGGTGCAACAGCTTGCGGATTTCGCGCCGCACCAACTTGAGCAAAATCATGATGCGCACCACCTTCAGGCCTCCCGTGGTCGATCCAGCGGTGCCGCCGGTGAACATCAGCAC
>JBFJWV010000194.1:0-3438 GCA_041623515.1 Thermoplasmatota archaeon
ACCGCGTTCTCATGGATGGCGGGCATGTGGGTGCGGACGTAGCGGGCCAGACCGGAGACCTGTTCGCTGGTGATGGGGTTTTGCTTGTGCGGCATCGTCGAGCTGCCGACTTGCTTCTTGACATCGAATCCTTCGGCGACTTCCGCGATTTCCGTGCGCTGCAATGTCCGCACTTCCGTCGCCATCTTTTCCAGACTGGTGGCGATGTTGCTCAAGTTGCCAAACAATTCCAGGTAGCGGTCGCGCTGCACGATTTGGGTGCTGGCCGTGGCTTCGCCGAGGCCCAGGCGTTTGCAGACGGACGCTTGAACCTCCAGGCCCTTGCCACGGAATGCAGCCATGGAGCCGGTGGCGCCGCTCATCATGCCCACTTCAACGCGTTTGCGGCTTTCCGCGAGGCGTTCCAAGTGGCGACCCACTTCACTGGCGTAAACGGCCATCTTGAGTCCAAACGTGATGGGGACCGCAGATTGCCCATGGGTCCGGCCCAGCATGGTGGTGTGCCGGTGTTCGTCGGCCAGCTTCAGAAGGGCATCGCGCAGGCGACGGCATCCAGCGGCGATGAGATCCGTGGCGTCGCGGAATTGCAACGCATTGGCCGTGTCGATGGTATCGTAGCTTGTGGCCCCTTGGTGGACGTATTTGCCTGGCAGCAGGTCCGGGTAGTCGGCGTCGGCTGCCTCCGACATGGCCTTCACGACGGCCATGAGGTCGTGCTTGATTTCCGCCTCGATTTCTTTGACACGGTCGGGCGTGACCCGGCCGTCCGCGTCGGCGATGGTTTGCAGCGCCTCGGCGGCGTCCGCCGGAACGGTGCCGGTTTCGGAATGGGCCCACGCCAGGGCAGCCTCCACTTGCATGAGGTACCGCAAGCGGGCGCGCTCGGTGAAGACGGCCTTCATCTCTGGGCGTCCGTAGCGGTAGTCGAGGGGGCTAACCAGGTCCAGGCTCACGATGCGGGCGACGGATGCCGGTCCAAAAGGGCTTCTCAGCGGTGGTAGGTGTGGACGACCAGTCCAACCTGGCCGCAATTGCCGTGGAAGCCATCCTGAATCAACTGCAAGCCAGTTGCGGGCAAGTCTCGGTTGGTCGTGGCGAACGTGTTGGGAACCCGGTCGCCTGCCAGCCCAATCGTTTCGCCGCCGGCCAGCAAGCGCACCGATCCAGATGACGCGCAGCCACTGAAGAGTGGCGGCATCAGGTCATTGGATTGTTCGAAAAGCATCACGGGGCGTGCCTGGTAAATGGCGCCCGTGACGTTGATGTCGATGTTGACGCGACCGTACTCGTCGGCGCTGCCGGGGGACGACTCGCCCACTTCATGGGACCGCAATTCCAGACTGTGCATTTCGAAGTCGCGGGGGACGGCGTCCGTGCCAACGGTCACCGGGCCGCTGACCGAATACAGAACGTAGGAGCCGCCTTGGTCCACGGGCAATTCAAGGCGCTGGCCCGATTCCACGCGGAAGCTGCCAAGTTTGACGTCGTTGGGGTCAAACACGGCAAACCAGGCCACGATGGGTTCGGAGCCATCGCGCTGGCCCGAGCATGCTTCGCCGGTTTCGCATTCTGCAGACATTCCTTCTTCCGGCACGTAGCCTTCGGTCCAGAATTGCAGGGCCGATGCCGTTTTGCTGACTTCGATGCGGGTCGGCATGCTCGGCAGTTCGCCGTAGGTGAACACGACGCCATCGTCGGGACTCTCCATTTCCAGCAGCCGAACGTCCGGGATGTCTTCGGGCAGGAAGCGGCTGTAACCGCTGGTTTGCAGAACAATGGGCCCCTCTTGGCCATTGGCGGTCAATTCAATTTCGAGGACATTGTCCACCACGTTTTCCGGGTGGAAATGGCGGCTGAGTTGCTCGAGGTGAGCGTAGGGGAATTCGTAGGTCCCTTCGCTGTCGAAAACGAGACCGCCTGCTCCGCGCCCGGTGATGCGGATGTCGTAGGCGGAACCTGCGACCAGCAGGCGCACATCCACGGGCGTGCGTTGCAGTTCAACGGTCAACGTTTCGTCCAGGGGCGAGCCAGAGCGGCTGTCGATGCCCAGGCCAGGTAGGGGGTTTTCCTCCTGGGTTTGGAACGGACGGTCCACCAGAACATGGCGTTCAACATGCAATCCAAGCGGCCGGAACACCTCAACGGTGCGACCGGCACTTCGCATGGTCAGCTCGCCGGCTTGGGGCTCCTCGGCGTGTTGCGCTTCGGCCGCGGCATCGTCCGCGGGTTCCTCGGTGGAGGCGTTGGTTTCGTGAACACGGTGGTCTGGAATGACGGCGAGTTCAATCAAATGCAGAACGTAGGCGCCCGGGGCGCCGTCAATGGACAATTGGTCGGCGAATCCGCCGGAGCCCAGTTCGATGCGACCGAGCCGTTCATCATCGCCGTTGAAGAGATCAAAACGGGCATAGTGGTCGCTGGGAACCGACAATTCAAGGTCCCCGCCCCGGTGAGTAAACTGGTAGAAACCCGGCTCCAGCTCGTCCGGGGCCACGGCGCCATACACCATGGTTTCGACGCTCGAGCCATTTTCGAGGCACCCGGCCATGACGGTGGCGGCAAGAATGACGGTCAATGCAATCGCTTGCTTCATGATTCCAACCCCGTTGGGCGCCTATTTAATCCGTGTGGTGGGGATGGCGGTTCACGGATGCAACAGGACCCGCTCGCATCCATTGACCCTCGGCTGTGCGTCAGCTGCAAAGCAGCGCGGGGTTTGTGTGGCACCGACCCATGCCCGCTGTTGCAAAAGGTCCGCCATGTGATGCCCAAGACCCTGCCGAAAAGCCAGGACTTGTTTGGCAGCAGCCCGCCATCCATGTTCGTCGGCCGGTACGGGTACCCCCGCGTCACCGTGGGACCCATGTTGCCCCCGGAGCACCTCCCCGATGAGCAGGCGGCCCGGCTGGACAGTCCCGGCAGTTGGATGGATGAACTGACCATCCCGGACGTGGTGGGGCTTCGCAGCAGTCTGGTTCGCACCACCCACAGCGTCCGGGTGGACCGCGCCGCCAGCGACCGCATCACGGACCTGAGCCGCGAATTGGCCATCGCAGCGCGCCCGGTGGACACGGAAGTTCACCTGGCCAAAGTGCCGCAATGGGACATGCGCCACGTGGGCGAATTCACGGCCCCCCACGGCCCCACCGCCGAAGTGGAACGCGCCACCCTGGCAGAAAACGTACGGGTTGAACGACGCATGGATGCCATCACGAGCGACACGGACCTGCGGGCGGCCGACGCGGTCACCGACTTGTATCGGCACGGAACGGACCCGTACCAGTTGGAGCGTGTGCTGTCGGCGGGCATGGTGGGCCTTGGCTCGCGTCGCCGGTTGGTCCCGACTCGATGGAGCATCACGGCCACGGACGACATCCTGGGCAAGGCGCTCATCGAACGCATCAAGGATTTGCCCACCATCGACAAGTCCACCATTCA
>JBFJWV010000195.1:0-3430 GCA_041623515.1 Thermoplasmatota archaeon
AGCAGGCTCACGGAGTGAATGGGCAAGTCGATGAGCCCAAAAATTCCCAGAACGCCAATGCCCGCCAAGCCCATGGGCAGCATCATGGCGGCGACCGTGCCGACGCGTCGGAATGCAAGGAACAAGCTCGCAAGAATGAAGGCAGCGACCCAAGGGCCCAAGCGCAGCAAATCCTCCAGGGTCGAGTCCGTCAGATAGGACGCCGCGGATTGGGGTGCGCGCGGATCGACCGTGATGCTTTCGGGGTGGAACACGTTCCATTGCAATTGGCAGGCGCCTGGTAGCTCCCCGTCGCAGCGGCGCACTTCGTCGCGGTAGGCGTCGATGGCAGCGTACAAATCGGAGCCAATTTCGTTAAGGGTCTTGTCCCCTGGGGAAAAGATCAGACCGAACCGGGTCACTTCCCAATCGGGGGAAACAATGGTCCGGATGGATGCCAGGCTTGCCTGCCAATAGGTTTGCCAGGCGCCGTTGAATTGTGCAGAGCCCTCCGGGTCGGTGGCGGGCATGCTGAACGCGGACGCGTCAGGGAACCGGAGCGGGTATTCTCCGGGCACCGGGTGTGGGACGCCGGTGTTGGTGTAGTTGACGAGTTTGATTTGCGAGGGCAGGGTGATGGCCCAGGACATCTCAGGCATTTCCCCGTGCAGGAACTCCACCAGTTCCTCCATTCCCCGCATGTACACTTCGTCCGTGATGTTGCTGGGGCCAGGGTATGCATCGGCGAAACCGGGCGATTGCCCTTGGCTGCCACCAACCAGGATGTCGTTCAGGGCTCCTTGGCCGTCGTCAAATCCGCCGGCAGTGAAGGGGAGGCGGTTGGGCAACTGGTCGTTTCCGTTGGACCATTTGTCCGGGGCGACCTGGATGTAGAGGGCTCCCGTGAAGGACGCGCCGGGGAAGTTGTCAACGAGGGCATCGGACGCGACCGTGTTGGGGTGGCCTTTGGGCATGGCCGAGTTGGGGTCATCGCGGAATTCCAGTTGCACGATGCCCGCGCCAAGAATGAGCATGGCAACGGCCGTGATGGCGAGTGTGGCACCGCGCTTCTCGGCGGAGCGGCGGGCGATGCGGCCGAGGAAAGTGGCTGTTTTGCTGGTTTGTGGTTTCATTGGGCACGCTCCATGAGGAGTTCGGCGAGCTTGGCCAGGGATTCGCGGGCGGGCGATGGGCGCAGACGTTCCAGTTCAAGCAACGCTGCTTGGGTGTGGGCGCCGGCTTCCAATTGGCTGACGGCCACAGCGCCGCTGCGAAACATGTCTTGGCGAACGGCGGGGAAATTGTCTTTCGACCGTTCCTTGGGTACGTCGCCGCCCCGTTCCAAGTGGTTGAGCATGGGGCTGCTGAGGGTGCCCGCCAGGTAGTCCGTGCCAACCGGTTTGCCGGTCCACTTGGGGTCTCCGGCCACATCCAGGACGTCGTCCAGGATTTGGAATGCGTTGCCAATGGCGCGGCCGTAACGAACCATGCCCTGTACGGTTTCAGCGTCGGCTCCCGCGATCGTGGCGCCAATGCCGCATCCGGCGGCCAGCAAGGCGCTGGTTTTGTCGGCGATGATGCTGAGGTACGTGCCCTTGTCGCGGCTGCCGCTGCGCTGGAACTCTTGCTCGCGCAATTGCCCTTCGCAGAGGCGCCGGCATGCGTCGGCCGTCATTTCCAGCGCGTCCTTGGGCAACGTGGCGGCGATGGCGAAGGCTTGGGTGAAGAGGAAATCCCCGACGATGATGGCGCCGTCAACGCCGTGGGCGGCATACGTGCTGGCGCGGCCCCGGCGTTCCGTGGCTTGGTCCATCAAGTCGTCATGCACCAAGCTGGCCGTGTGCACCAACTCCAGCGCGACACCGGCTTGCAGGGCTTGATCGAGGGCCCCTTCGCCCAGCCGGTCCCCGCCGCAGGCATGGAAGGCAGTCAGCAGCAGCAATGGGCGAACCCTCTTTCCGCCAGCGCCCAACGGTTCGCTGGTCCAGTCGGTGAGCAGCTCAAGCCGGCTTTCCGCTTGCTTTTGGAGGCGGGATTCCACCTCGACCAGGGATTCGAGGATGTGGGGCGGGAAGACGGCGGCAATGGGGTGGGTCATGGAATCTCCGTGAGAAGCAACGTCGCAACGACGAGGGTGGTGAGTGCGTGCAGGGCCAGCGTCACGAAGCGACTGCGGGCCAAGTTGCGTGGATGGTCAAGGTGCGTGCGGACATCGCGAACCAGTGCGGCGGCGATGCCGGCGCTGGGAAGCAACCAGAGGGCATCAACGGGGCGCAGCCAGCGGGCAATCACCAGCATGGCAGCAAGCACGCCGAGGCCGAGCATGGTGGCGTAAGCGGACAAGTTTCGAGCCGCCGGCAGGCGCACCGCAAGGGTTCGGTTGCCGCCGGCTTCATCGAGGGGGCGATCGGCCATGTCATCCAAGTACAACATGGCGGCGGTCAGCAGGCCGGGTCCCAAGCCGAGGAGCACCACGTCGAACCACGCGGTGCCGGGCGGCGCATCGACGAGAATCCAAAACGAGCCGGCCACCACCAACGGTCCGTGCGCCACGGCAGCGAGGGCTGGCCCGAGGCCATGGTTGCGCAGCACCGCGTAGCCGAGGCTCAGCAGCAATCCAACGCCTGCCAGGGCCAACACCCAGGTGAAGCCGGCGGCCACCAACCACCCAAGGGCGATGACGGCGACGACGTAGCTGCCCGTGGCCTGGAACCATTTCCAAGCCCGTCCGGTCGCGGGAACATCGAGGGGGCCCATGTCGCGGTGGCGCAGGTCATGCAATGCGTTGGCTCCGGATTGGGCGGCGAGGGCGCCCATGAGAACCACAAGCAGAGGGATTGCCGGGGTTTCGAATCGGATGGCCGTGGCCGCTGCTGCGCCGAGCATCACCGCAAGGCCCGCAGTCAAAAGGAGTGGGATGCGGAGCGCGGCCACCCACTGAACGGTTCGGGCGGCGGCATCGCGGGGATGCAAGTTGTAACTCAAGGCAAAGGTTTCGGGACCCGTTGCGCGGGCCTTGGCATCGGCACCGCTGAGCCCGACGAAGGCTTCCAGAAGTCCTGCTAGGTACGCCGGGGGCAAGTCATCGGCCAGCAACACATGGGCCCCGGTTCGGGTGCGGTCTTGAATGCGGGCCGCGCGGCGGTCCCCGCGCAAGTAGGGGTACACTTCGGCGCAGAACAAGTCCAAGGCACGGTCTGGTCGTCCGCGCAGGTGCCGTACCAACGTGCGGAACGTCCGGGCCCAAAGCGCGACGTAGTCATGGGCGAGCGAGCGCAGCGCGGATTCCCCGTGCGTGTTGCGTACCTTGTCCAATGCCGCCGTGAATGGATCCACCGGCAACATGGCGTTGGGGTCCTCGGTGCGGCCCAAGCCAAGGCTGGGATGCCCCGCCAAGGCGTGTTCCTGCAAGACGGCACGCACGCTGCCCACGTCTGCGGCCAAATGGCCC
>JBFJWV010000196.1:0-3429 GCA_041623515.1 Thermoplasmatota archaeon
GCGTTGACGTGGAAATTCCGCGGGGCAAACTGTGCGTCGTCACGGGCCTCAGCGGCAGCGGCAAATCCAGCCTGGCCTTCGACACCATTTACGCCGAAGGCCAACGCCGCTACGTGGAATCCCTGAGCGCCTACGCCCGCCAGTTCTTGGGCCAAATGAAGAAACCCGAACTGGAACACATCGAAGGACTCAGCCCCGCCATCAGCATTGACCAAAAGACCACCAGCCGCAATCCACGCAGCACGGTCGGCACGGTCACCGAGATTTACGACTACTTGCGCCTCCTCTGGGCGCACGTGGGTGTTCCCCACTGCCCCCAATGCAACCGCACCATCGGCAAGATGAGCGTGGACCAAATCGTCAAAGAAGTGTTGGCGATGCCAAAGGGCACCAAAATCATGGTGATGGCGCCCATCGTGCGCGACCGCAAGGGCGAGTACGGTCGGCTCTTCAAGGACTACCTGGCCAAAGGATACAGCCGGGTCCGCGTCGATGGCAAATTGGGAAGCCTGGAAGACAAATGGGACCTGGACAAGCAGTACAAGCACAACGTGGACGTGGTCGTCGATCGCCTGACCGTCAACACGGATCAACGCGACCGCCTGGCTGACGCCATCGAAACCAGCTTCCAAGCCGCCGACGGATTGGTGACCATTTGGACGGAGGAAAAGGAACACCTGTTTTCGGAAGCCTTCGGGTGCCCGGAGCATGGGGCCGTCCTTGCCGAATTGGCCCCGCGCGTATTTTCCTTCAACAGCCCCCACGGCGCCTGCCGCACGTGCAGCGGCCTCGGCAGCAGCTTGCAACCGGACGAAGACCGGGTCATCAAGGATGCAACCCGCCCCGTGGCCAAAGGCGCATTCCACCACGAGGTGTTCATTTACAAATCCTGGATGGGACGGTGGCTGCGGCAAATCGCAAAGCACTACGGCATTGATTTGGAGCAGACCCCTTGGCAGGACCTGCCCGATGCGCACCGTGAAATCATCCTCTATGGAGCCCCCGACAACGTACCCGTTCGCGTCGGCAGCTGGAGCGGCGACAGCAACTGGGAAGGCATCGGAAACCGGCAGTTGCGCCTGCTGCAGGAAACCCAATCGGAGCGGGCGCGGGAACGCATCCGCTCATTCATGACCGAGCGCCCCTGCCACACATGCCGCGGGCACCGGCTGCGACCGGAAGTTCTGGGCGTGACCATCGACGATCACTCCATCATTGACACGACCCGCTTCAGCATCACCGAAGCACGGCAATGGTACACCACGTTGCCCGAACGCCTTGACGCCCGCAGCAACGACATTGCCAAGGAAGTCCTCAAAGAAATCGTGGAGCGCCTGCGCTTCCTCGATGACGTGGGGTTGGGGTACCTCAGCATGGACCGGGCAAGCGGAACGCTCAGCGGAGGCGAATCGCAGCGCATCCGTCTGGCCAGCCAAATCGGCAGCGGCTTGCAGGGCGTCCTCTACGTCCTTGATGAGCCGAGCATCGGACTTCACCAGCGCGACAACCACCGCCTCATTGGGACCCTGAAGCGCCTACGTGACTTGGAAAACACGGTCTTGGTTGTGGAGCACGATGAAGACACCATGCGCGAAGCAGACTACCTCGTCGACCTTGGCCCAGGCGCCGGAGAACACGGTGGCGAGATTGTCGCTGCTGGCACGCCGGCCCAAGTCGCGAAAGTCAAGAAGAGCCTCACCGGACAATACCTCGCCGGCAACCTGTCCATCCCGATTCCGGAAGCCCGGCGTGATGGCAACGGCGGCCGGGTCTCCATTGTTGGAGCATCAGCCAACAACCTCCAGGACGTGACCGTGGACATCCCGCTGGGCAAATTCGTGTGCATCACGGGCGTCAGCGGCAGTGGAAAATCCACGCTCATCAACGACACCCTTTGGAAGGGTGTCAAGAAGTCCCTCGGCCAAGTCGGAGGCGAACGCCCCGGCGCCCACACGCGCATCGATGGCTTGGACCAAATTGACAAAGTCATTGACATCGACCAATCGCCCATTGGGCGAACACCCCGCAGCAACCCGGCAACCTACACGGGCTTGTGGACGCCGGTGCGCGAGTTGTTCTCGCAAACCCAGGAGGCCAAAAATCGAGGCTACAAGCCAGGGCGCTTCAGCTTCAACGTCAAAGGCGGCCGCTGCGAATCCTGCGAAGGGGACGGCGTGGTCAAGATTGAGATGCACTTCCTGCCCGATGTGTACGTCCCCTGCGAAGTGTGCAAGGGCGGCCGCTACAACCAAGAAACGCTGCAGGTCCACTACAAGGGCAAGAGCATCCGAGACGTTCTCGACCTGAGCGTCGAGGAAGCCCTCGCATTTTTCTCGGAGATTCCGAGCATCGCCAACAAGTTGCAAACCATCACCGACGTCGGTCTCGGCTACATCCGCCTCGGCCAACCCGCGACCCAGCTATCCGGTGGCGAAGCGCAGCGCGTCAAATTGGCGACGGAGCTCAGCAAACGCAGCACCGGCAAGACCCTCTACTTGCTGGACGAGCCCACCACCGGATTGCACATTCACGACATCGGGCACCTGCTCGGCGTGCTGCAACGGCTGGTCGATCAAGGCAACACCGTTGTCGTGATTGAGCACAATTTGGATGTCATCAAGTGCGCCGACTGGGTCATCGACCTGGGGCCCGAGGGCGGCAACGGCGGCGGCCAAGTGATTGCCGAAGGAACACCCGAAGACATCGCCGCGGTCAAAGAATCCTACACGGGCAAGTTCCTCAAGGAAAGCCTCGCATGACGCTGCGCATCCGCGACGCGCGGCCAAGCGATGCCGACGCATTGCACGCAAACTGCCTGCGGCTGGCCTGGGAATCTGAGGGAAAACGACCCGAGGCCGCTGCGGCGCGCGCGGCCATCGAGGCAGCCATTCGGGACCCCACCAAGGCGCGGTACTTCATCGCCGAACAAGACGGCGACGTCATTGGGTCATGCTTCATCACCCGCGAATGGAGCGACTGGAACAACGGTTGGTACTGGTGGCTGCAGGGCGTGTACGTGGAATCCACGCAGCGCCGCCAAGGCGTCTACTCAAAGCTCTACGAAGCCATCCGCACGGCAGCCCGCGAAGACGGCGACGTTCACAGCATCCGGCTGTACGTGCATGAGGGCAACCCGGCCCGGGCTGCGTACGAGGCCCACGGCATGGCGGAGCAGCCCTACCGCATCTACGATGCACCCGTGGACAATTAGCTGCCTTTCCAGGGGAACATGGCGACCCAGATGATGGCGTCGTTAACGGCGCATTGGATGGCAATGGCGGCCGCACCGAGGAATATCCATAGGCCTCCGGTGACGCCGTCCTGCCACGCCGCGTAGCCAAGCAAAGTCAGCATGATTGTGCCGACGCCTGTGATGACCAAGCCGCCGATGGTGAGAACCTGCCACATGGTGGACGGATTGGCCAGGTA
>JBFJWV010000197.1:0-3429 GCA_041623515.1 Thermoplasmatota archaeon
GGCTTGGGCGTTGGGCAAGTCCTCTTCGTCGCTGGCAGGCACTTGCGGGCCGTCCTTGGGGGGTGCCGCCAACTCCGCTGTGATGATTTGCCGCAGGGTGCCGGCGGTGAATGTGGGAGCCAATGGGTTGCCGTCGCTCTCCGGTTCTGGAGACGCGAAACGCAGTTCTTCCGTTACGGGCTCCGAGTCCGGAGCAAAAATTTGGAAGGCAAATGTGTCCGGCAAGCTGCTCGGCACGTCATCGGCGAATTCAATGGTGAATTGGATGCTGTGGACGTTGCTGGCGTTCACCGGGAACGCGTAGCGCATGCTTTGCTGCTCGTTGAAGAACAGATCCTGCACTTCGCCGTCCTCCACGGTGTTTTCCTCGTACGTGACGTTCCACGTCCGGGCCGGAACGTCTTCCTCCGGCAAAATGCCAAACAAGGCGATGGCAACAATCAGCAGAATGGCACCCGCTGCACCAATCACCGCATCGACGATGGATCGGCGGTCGCGCGGCGGTGGACCTTCACGAATCACCACGGGCTTGCGCGGCGTGTCCGTCGGAGGACCTTGGATGACGACAGGGCGACGCGCCATTGGACGATTCACCGTGGTCCGCTTGAAAAGCTCTGTCTACTGATTGCCGAACAATTCGTCGCAACCGCGGCTTAGGTGTGCTTTTGGAGTGCGCTGACGAGCGCTTCCTTGGGAACCGCGCCAACCACTTGGTCCACTTTTTCGCCGTTCTTGAAAATGTAGAGCGTGGGAATGCTCATGATTCCGTGCGAAGCCGCCGTGGCTTGGTTCTCGTCGGTGTTGAGTTTGCCAAAGTGCACGTCGGTCATTTCGCCCGCCAGTTCGTCAATGATGGGGCCGATGCGCTTGCACGGGCCACACCAGGGGGCCCAGAAGTCCACCAGGACAACTCCGTCTTGGCTCGTGAATTGCTGAAAGTCTGCATCCGTGAGGTGCGTGACGCTTCCCATGGCCTGTGATTGGCGCGCCTTGGGCAAAAGCCTTGGGGGTTGGGCAAGCCAAGGCTTCAAAGTCGAAGCAGGCGTGCCCGCGCTGTTGGCACTCACGTACATGTCGGAGCCCTGGGCCGAAGAGGCCCTGCGACGCGTCGAAACCGACGCCCGCATCGCGAAGGCGTTGTCCGGCATTCAGCTCAGCATCCTCACCATCATCACAGAAGCACCGGAGGACACCTACGGCTTCCTGTACGTCCGGTTTGATGGCCATGGGTTGGCGGACTACCGCGTCGGGGGGGACTACCAAACCGTGACGGACAACATCGAAACGCCGACGTTCGTCGTCTCCGGCGCGTACGATGTGTTTCGGGACATCCAATTGGGGCACTACAGCGAGCGCAAGGCCCTGCTGACGGGCAAGCTTCACTTGACCGGCTCCATGATCAAGGCGCTGCGCCACATGCGCGCCCTTGAGTCCATCACCAAGGTATTGCAGGAAATCCCCGTCGCGGAATGACCGGCTTGGTTCACGCGGTGAACGCGACCGCGGGTCGTCGTGCCGGGCGCACGGTTTGCCATGCCCCCACCAGCACGAGCGCGCCGCCGGCGATGACGCCCCATGAAGGCACTTCGCCCAGCAGTGGCCATGCAAGCAAAGCGGCCCCGGCGGGCTCCAGCAGAATCCAAGTGGCCACCGTGTGCGCCGGCATGTAGCGGACGCACCAATTGGCCAACGTGTGCCCGCCCAGCATGGGGATGGCGGCCAATGCGACGAACAGGATGAAGCTGCGGCTGCTCCAATCGGCGCTCAGGCCCTGCCCCGTGGCAAACACGAACGGCAGCAGCGTCAACGCGGCAATCGCGTACACCGGGGTCACGTACGTCACCAAGTCGTGGCGCTGCCGCAGGCGCCGCCCAATGAGCAGGTAAGCCGCGCTGCCCAAACCGCCGGCCAGGGCCAAGGCGTCGCCAATCAAGGCCCGGGTGCCGTCGGGTGCCGTCAATCCGTCCCATGCTCCGATGCCGATGGCGCCGGTGGTTGCGATGACCACACCGAGCCACGCCCTCCGGCCCATGCGGTCGCCGAGAATGAAGTGGCTGCCCAAGGCCACAAAGATGGCTTGCAGCGTGACCAAGCTGACGCTCGCGGCCACGGTGGTGTAGAAGAGGCTGGTGACCCAGAGCCCGAAATGGAGTCCCAATGCCACGCCGGCCGCGAGGCTGGCCAACTTGTCGGCTCGGTCGTACGCAATCCATTGCTTCCAGGCGCGACCCGTGAATGGCAGAAGCAGCAGCACGGCAAATGCCAGCCGCCAAAATGCCGCCGTCAGCGGCGGGGCTTCAGCGAGACGAAACAGGGGCGCCGCGAACGACACAGAAACCACGGCCAAGGCGAGGCCCACCGGGGGCGGAAACGCGGGGCGGTCAGAGGGCAAAGTACCGGTCCCGGTGTTGCACGCATTTCGGGTTCCACGGTGCGTGGCAATGGGGGCACGCGTGAATGTCCTGGTCTTGCCTTTCCAAGTAGTAATGGACGCCGAGAATGCTCCGGCAAATGCCGCATTGAACGGCCAATTCGCGCTCGTCACCTGGCCCCCAGAGCCGTTCGGGGGCGCCATTGGCGTCATCGTGGCATTGCCTGCATGCCCAGAAGCGCCACCCGCTGTCCGGGAAGCGGAAGCACACGACATCCGTTTCCTCGTGGTGGTGCACGCATCGGCCTTGGTCGTCGACCAGTTGCCCACGCATGGGGTCGTCCGGGTGGGTCTTACCCATGGTTGCCTCCACGGTCCATGCGGTGGTGCAGGATGCTCGCCACGTGGTTTCCGTGGTACCAGACGGGACCCAAGCTCACCCGTTGGGCGGCTGCAAACGGCGCCATTTCATCGTCCGTTAGGGGCAAGTGGTCGCCCAAGACGAAGACGGGGTTGGGGGGCAGGGTGGTTTCCTCCAAGGCAACGCCGTCTTTGTGCAGGATGATGGGCGTGCCATCCAGTTCGGCCGCCAATTCGGCGAGGCTGAAGGGAGCCATTTCGATGCCATCTTCGACGCGGTTCCACCAGGGGTCTTCGTGGCGCGCCTGGAGTGCATTTCGAATCCGTGCCGCAGTGCTGCGCTCGTCCGGGTTGAGGCGATTGACTTTGCCGCCGTCAAACCGAATCGCGGTTGGCTTGCGTGGATCCGTGGCAAAGAACAGCACCGCATGGGTGTCTTGGCGCAAGTCGTGGCTCAGAAACAGGGTGGATTGCAGTGCGCGGCACATGACGTCCACCCGGCCCGCTTCCCCGCACAGGTCATCCAGGCCCCAGGCGCCGTCCACGGGGACCGTATGGCTGACAAAGACGAACGTCCGGGTCATTGCTCCTCTTCACGCCGGGCATCGTCTTCGCGTTCCACGTTCCAGCCCCGGCGCTTGGTGTACCAAATCAGCAGCGGTACGCTGAGCAGGACCACTGCCAAAATGATGGTCGGA
>JBFJWV010000198.1:0-3406 GCA_041623515.1 Thermoplasmatota archaeon
AGCCACAAAACGAGCACCAGGCAGAGGTTCGTCAGGAACACCGCGAAGAAGCCAGCCGCGGCGAGCCGTTGCCGGGCGGGCGGGCTGTCGTCGCCCTTGGCAACTTTCCACTGCGCACGCCAAAGCATGAGCGGGCCCCAAATGGCCGCCGTCATGACCCACAACGAAAACACTTCCAGCCAGGCAGCAGCGATGATGGTGCCAAGCAGGGCCGCCACCGTCAACATGCCAACGGCGGCGCCCCGGTGCGGTCCAAGGACCGCCACGGGACTTCCCTTGCCGGCAATCTTGTCGCTCATCCAGTGCAGGAAATGGTGATGGTAGAGCACGATGCTGCTGGTCAGGCCGAAGAGGGCCGCGGTCCACCACGTTGCGGCGTCAATCGCTCCGCCGAACGCTTTGACGGCGCCAAGGACCGGCAAGATGCCGAAGGCGACAAAGATTGCCAGTTCGCCCAAGCCGCGGCCCCGGTAAGCAAGCGGGAAGGGTGGGCCCACATAGATGTAGGAAATGATGAACCCGGCCAAGGCATACGCAAGCACGATGGGGGTGGCCATGGCAATGGCTCCGCCGCAAGCCAACGCGACGGCAAACAGAATGCCCGTAACGGTCCATCCTTTGCGGAGGCTCCATTTGCCTTCCACGAAGACACCGCTGCCGGTTTCAATGGCTCCCGGAATGGCGCGCGTTGCTTGGTCGGCGCCGCCTCGGAAGTCCCACAAGTCGTTGAGCAGGTTGGCTGCCATGAGTGCCGCGCCTCCTCCAATCATTGCGAGGGCCAACGTGAGACCGTCAAACACGCCTTGGGCGCTGGCCAAGGCTGCCCCGGCCAGAATCGGCAGGAGGATGATGGGCAGCGTGATGGCGCGTGTCACGATGAGCAGATCGGCGACCGGGTTGCGCTTTTCTTGCGCAACTTTGGCTTGGTGCTGCTTGCTGAACTTGTCTTCGAAGCGCTCCTCGCCTTCAATGTCGGCGCGGTGTTGTTCCAGGTGTACGCCGGCCAGCGCCACCAGTCGGCTCCGCAAGCTGTTGCCCATCATTTTGACCATCAGCTCATTGCGCCCCGGCCAGACACGGTTGACCTGGGTCACTTCGGTGCCGCCGTCCACTTCCCGCAGCAGCATCACAATGGATTGGCCAGCGAGGGGACCCTCGGTCACTTCCACATCGATGCGATGCGGGCGGTTGGCCACTTCGACAGCCTTGCCCCAATTGCGGGCACCGTAGGCCTCGAACACGTACTCGTATTCCAGCGTGTTTTCCGTCTCCTTGTGGATGTGGTATGCCTTCACGTGGTCCTTGTGAAGGTCCAAACGCAGGTGCGGTTCCGAGCCGAAGAAGTGGGCGAACACCTCGTCAATGGGTGCTTTGATGACCTTGCTCGCGCGGGTTTCGATGAGGGGTGGCTCGTCGTGCGATGAAAGCAATTCGTGGGCGGGCGTGTCGTCGACCCATTGGGTCACTTGGTCGGTCATGATTGGGCCTCCTGGCGGCTCGTGAGAGCCGGGACAAGGATGAGGGTGGCCACCACGGTGCCGGCCAGTGCGGCAGCGGTGGCAGCGGTGGCATCGGAAAGCAAGCCGTACCGCATCTGCGTGAAAATCATGAAGGCGCCCACGTCGGTAACGGCCGAGTAGAAGACGGCCCGGCCGACGGTGCTCCAGGCGCGCATGCCTTCGCTGCGGATGCTGTAGCGCAAGTGCAGCGCGTAGTCGCTGCCGATGGCGGCCACCATCACCACGGGAACCACCAACGCAATGGACAGGGGAATCTGCAGCAGGTACAAGCTGCCCAACCAGGCGACGCCGGCCGTTCCCACAACGGCTGCAACGGTCACGGCATCCCGAACGTTGCGCCGAATGGCGAGCACGAGCGCACCTGTGACCAGAATGCCAATCACGCCCGCCACTTGCAGGTAAGGCAACTCCTCCTTGGTGAACAAGTATCCAAGCGCGGTCCCTCCGGCCAAGTGCACCTCGATGCCGGCGTCTGGATGGTTCGCCTGGATGCGGGCAATGGCGGCGTTGAGCTCATCCCAGATGATTTCCAGATCATCCATGTTGTTCGGCTGGTAAATTTCCAACAGCATGTTGCCGATGTGGTACTCGGGATCCTCGCCGTCGTGCTCGACGAAGAAGGACGCGTACGTGGCAAGCGGCGTGGCGAACATCTCGTCGATGAGGGCCTTGATTTCCTCTTGGGTATCGGGGAAGGTTGAGCCGGGGTCCGCCATTTCTTGCGCAATGACGGCTGGCGCGCCGGCCGTGCCGCCACGAACTTGAATCCAAGAAACCAGGGCGAAGTGGATGTTCACGGCGGCTTCGTCGCGAACGAATTCCAGCTTCGCCAGTTCCGTTTCCATCTCGGCCAACATGGCCATGGCGGCCGGCGTTGTCAGGTCCCCGCGCAAAACCAAGGCATTGGTGACCAGGTCTTCTTGACCAGTGAAGTAAATCGCGTTGGTGTGGTCGAAGTCTTCGCGCTGGGGGTCGCCTTCCGGGAACATCCCGGCGGGGGTGCCAATGATGAGCGTTTGCAGGGCGGGCGCTGCCAGGATGCCTCCCGCAATGGCAAGGGCCGCGAGGGCGCCGCCGAAGACGCGGCCTTTGTTCCAGAAGCGGGCGTTGGCGCGCAATGCGGAGCCGAGCCAGCTGCGTCCCAGGCTCGCCGGCTTGGTCCATGTAAGCGCGGCGGGCAAGGCCGTGAGGCTGATGACCAGAAGCAGGACCATGCCGAGCAAGATAGCGATGCCCAATTCGGTGAGCAATTGATTGGGTGCAAAAACGAGAAGCATCATGCCGGCCGCGGTCGTCAACGTGGCCACGAACAACGGTGTGCCGGCGCTTTGTCCGGCCATCTCGGCCGCATCATGTTCGGACGCACCATCGTTGCGGGCGGTGCCATAACCCGTGGCCATGTGGATGGCAAAGTCAATGCCGTTGCCCATCAGAATCGGGAACACCAGCAGGCTCACGGAGTGAATGGGCAAGTCGATGAGCCCAAAAATTCCCAGAACGCCAATGCCCGCCAAGCCCATGGGCAACATCATGGCGGCGACCGTGCCGACGCGTCGGAATGCAAGGAACAAGCTCGCAAGAATGAAGGCAGCCACCCAAGGGCCCAACCGCAGCAAGTCCTCCAAGGTCGAGTCCGTCAGGTAGGATGCCGCGGATTGGGGTGCGCGCGGATCGACCGTGATGCTTTCGGGGTGGAACACGTTCCATTGCAATTGGCAAGCGCCTGGTAGCTCCCCGTCGCAGCGGCGCACTTCGTCGCGGTAGGCGTCGATGGCGGCGTACAAATCGGAGCCAATTTCGTTGAGGGTCTTGTCCCCCGGGGAAAAGATCAGACCGAACCGGGTCACTTCCCAATCGGGGGAAACAATGGTCCGGATGGATGCCAG
>JBFJWV010000199.1:0-3400 GCA_041623515.1 Thermoplasmatota archaeon
ACCAGGGTCCGCAACACAACCGATGCCTCAATTCTGCTGTCGGCCGAAACGCCATGGAGAATCCACTCGCCTTCTTCGGCCGGAGCCACAAGAACGTCGTCCAGAGCCTGCGGGCAAGCGACGATTTCCTCATAGGGTCCCGTCCCTTGGTCGGTGCGCCGCAATTGTATTCCGTACACACCTTGGTCGCCTTCCACGCCGTCGGGGCTGCATGTGGCAACCACGCGCAGCCAGAGTTCATCGGTTTCGGGGCCCACCATGAACGTGTGTCCACTGGACTCGCCAACGCCCAAATCCACGTCGATGCGCCCATGGATATCCCAGCGAACATACTCTCCGCCGAAGTTGGAGCCGCTTCGCTGCAAATCCATGGACCACGCCGGTTGGCCGGCGTCGTCAAAGCCGGTGAAGCTGCGAATCCAACCGATGTCCCCGTCGTAGACGAGCCGACGCGCCAGCGAGGCGTCCTGGTAGTAGTCGATGGTTGCGCGGCTGCCATCCACGGCCGCCACCGCGTCAAATTGTTGACCATCCCAATCCAAGCGCCATTGCTTGCCATGAATCAGGGGGAAGTCGAAGAACCGAACCGGTGAGTCTCCTTCATATCCATCCAGGTTGGCCTTGGAAATGCGACCAATGGTGGAGTATTCGTCCGACGTTTGGTGCTCAAAGCGAAGGCCGGCGTCATCCACATCCATTTGCCAGGCGTCGCCCAGGTCCTCCGTCACCACGAAAGTTGGTGAACGCCCATCGGGCCATGAATACGTCCAATGGTCACCAACTTCCCATAGAGGGGGGAAAATGGCGTCCACTGGGGGGCCTTCGCCGGCGGGGTCGGCTTCGGGAGCATCGTCAGGGGTGACGCAACCCGCCATGCCGACGGACACCAGTGCGGCCACAAGCCATTCCAGGCGCATGACCATTGAAACCCCCCATGCGGCTTGAGGTTTCTGATGGGTTTATCGAACCAAAGAAAAGGGGAAAACAGGAGAAGGAGCAGCCGGGGAATCAGCCGCCGTGGTCGTGTTCGTCTTCTTCGGCGGCTTCCGATTCGGATGCCTCGGAATCGCTCACGTCCGAGCCGACCGGTGCCGTCTCGACGGATTCGTCGTAGTACACCGCGTACTGGGCGTCACCGAAGTCATTGCCTTGAACCGACCAAACCACGGTGCTTTCCATGTCTTCGGCTTGGATGCCGTAGTAGAAGCCGTGGATGGAATTCTCGGCCACTTGGATGTTGGCGCTCTTGATGCCGTCGAGGCGGATGCCTGCGTGGTGCTGCACGTAGCCGTCGTCGAACATCCAGAGATCCGGTTCGTCGTCGTTGGACTCCGCTGCCACGAATTTCACGGTGTTTCCAATCACCTTCAGGTCCACTTCCTTGGCGGTGTTGACGTGAATGGCACTGAACCAGTTGGTTCCGGGTCCGAAGAACGGCAGACCGTAGTCGCCCGACGTGTCCTTGGCGTGGAATTCCACTTCGTTGTTGGTCAGCTCGAGCCAGCCAGGGTTCTCGGCGTAGTGGTTGCGGTCGTCGGCGTTGAAGACGTCGACCCAGAGTTGTCCGCCAATGATTTCGTTGCCATCGATGATGACGTGGGTCCAGTGGCGGTGCTCATCGTTGAGCGTCTGCTCTTGCTCGGACGATGCCGTGCGGTCGTCGCCGGCGTGGTTGCGGTCTTCGTACCGGAGGCCGTAGTCCTCTTCGGTCACGGCTTCGATGCGGTTGGCAGCGAACACGACGCTCGTCCAGCGCTGGGTGTGGTCGTGCATCATGCCTTTGTTGTCGTCGTTGCCATGGTAGTGGCTGTGCGGGGCAAAGAACCCGGTGCCGTGGTGGTGGCCGTGCAGGTCCAGGTCAACGGATCCGTAGAACGTGTTGTGGTGGAAAATGCCCTGGTTGAAGCCGTCAACGTTGGCAACACGGGGGTCCGTACCAAACAGCCAGGGAACCGTCTCGAGGACCGGCTCGAAGAAGTCGGTGGGGTCGTAGGGACCGACCACGTTGTGGCGAACTTCGCCGTCGTAGTGACGGATTTGACCGATGTACTCGATCATGTTGAGTTCAATGAGGCCGCCCGTCGCGTAGCCCGTGCGGCGAACGTTCTCGTTCACGCGCAGGTCACGCACATGGTTGTGGTGAACGTGGGCGCATTGACCGTTCCAATTGAGGGTCAATTGGCCGGCAATGTAGTTCTCCCGGACGACGAAGCACTTGTCCGTGTCCGCAATGTAGAGGTCGCCGGTCACGTGGTAACCGGTGATAATGTAGGGGTCCGCCAGGGATCCGCTGCCAGACCGCACGCCGTTCGCGGGGGTGAAGTCATCGTCGCTGCGAATCATCAAGCGGCTGACCTGTTCCAAGCTGCTGGCCGTGGAGGCCGTTGGCGTGGTCCCTTGCGCTTCAGGGAAGCTGGGGCGATCCATTCCGGCGGCTCCGTTGTGATGACCATCTCCTGCCCACCCACCATGGAGAGCATCTTCATCGGCGCCAGCGTGCGTCGCTGCCGTGTCCGGACGGTCATCAGCCAAGCCGGCGTACAGAGCGACGCCGGAAACGGAGGCCGCCACAAGGACGGAGGCAATTGTCAAGGCAAGCATTGTGGGCTTCATACGTTGCACCTACCAAGCAACCGGTTTCCATCCTTACTTAAGCACGTTGGTGACACCAACTGAATGCGGGCCCTGAAACAGCCATTGCGGACGTGAAGCGGTCGCCCACGACTTTTATAGCGCCCTCCAGTCGGACGCCTTGAGCCCCATGGCGCACCCCAAGATTGTTCACGTGGTTGGAACCGGAACCATCGGCGAGCCCCTGATTGCCCTGTTTACGGACAAGATGGAAGAGTTGGGCATCGATGAAGTGACGTTCAACAAGAGAACGCCCCAATTCACGGATCGATCCAAGATTCAAGAGCTCATCTCGAACGGCGCCAAGCTTGCTTGCGCAACGGAAGTCGCACCCGACTTCGAACAGCTCGGGATGAAGGTCACGTACGAAACCGAGGAGGCCATCCAACGTGCCACCGTGGTCATTGACTGCACGCCCAGCGGCGTGGGTGTGGCCAACAAGCAGAACTTCTACGAGAAATATGACGCGCCGGGGCGCGGCTTCTTGGCCCAAGGCAGTGAGTTTGGCTTCGGCAAGCCGTACTGCAAGGGCGTCAACGAGGAAGCCATCGACCCCATTGAGGACCGCTTCACCCAGATTGTGTCGTGCAACACGCACAACATGAGCGCCATCATCAACGCCATTGCCCTGCGCCATGGCGAGGACAACTTGGTCGAAGGCAACTTCCACTGCATCCGCCGTGGCAGCGACGTCTATGAAGACGGCAACATCGGCAGCCCGCAGGTGGGCAAGCACGACGACGGCGCCTTTGGCACCCACCATGCCCGC
>JBFJWV010000200.1:0-3375 GCA_041623515.1 Thermoplasmatota archaeon
TGGCGCGGCTGGCCGTGGCCTCCACCCCATGCGCGTCGACCACAATCCGGGAGCTGAAGTGCGGAGCGTCCAGAACCAGGGTTTCATACTCTCCGCCTTCGCCCGCAAGATGGGGGCGGGAGCGGATTTCCCGCAAGTGGTTCAAGGCCGCCTCGTCGAGGGGGCGTCCGGCCCATTCCGGGCCCATTCCGTCGCACGCCACACGACTGAAACGCATCTCGTAACCGCCGCCAACCAGCGATTGCATGTACGCTTCCGGCTCCTTGTGCCACAACGGGGCGAAGGTTTTGACGCCCAGGTCATGACCGATGCCGTCGATGCGGACCCGCTGGTAGTCGCTCGCCAGGGCGCCGGAAATGATGGCGTCTGCGTCGTAGCGACTGCATGCATCGGCCAAGGCTTTGCGCAAGTCGTCCACCTCTGCCTCGGGGTCGGCCGTGGCCGTCGCCGTGTGCAAGGGAATCTCCAGGCACTCCGCCACGCCCTCCACCACATCCAGGTTGGGCGTGTGAAACATGAATGAGTCATCCTCGGCGGGACGCATGCGCACGCCGGCAACGACTTCCCAGCCGTGGCCCGCTGCGACCTCCACTGCGGCCACCGAATCTTTGCCCCCCGAAAGGAGGGCCACGCATCTCATTGCGAATCCTCAATGGCCGCCATGGCGGCGGCATCCGTGTCACGAAGTGTGGGACGGAATTCACGAGCGGGCTGGAGCGAGGAGAAGTCCAACTCGACGACCAGGGCGCCCTCTTCGTATTCCTCCATGCAGCCCAACAACTCGGCGCGGGGGCCATAGGCTTGGCTTCCGCCCCAGAAGACGATGCCATCTTGGCTTCCTACGTTGTTGCTGTACAACGCAAAGCACGCATTTTCGATGGCGCGGGCCGGCAGCAAACTTTCGAAGAAACGACGGCTTGTCGCCGGACTGGCGCTGATATTGAGCAGAACATCGGCGCCGTCCAGCACCTGACGCTTTTGCAATTCGGGGAAGTACAAGTCGTAGCAAATGTGGACGCCAATGTTGCCCAGCTTGGTGTTCCATACGGGTTGCTCTTGGCCATGGGCAAAGAACAGACCTTCGCGGAATGTGGTGAACGTGGGCAAGGCCCTTTTGTGGACCCATGTGGATTGACCCTGATCGTCGATGCACAACGCGGCGTTGTAGACGATGCCGTCCCGCGTCTTGTGGGGAACGCCGACAACCAGATGCTTGCCGTGCTTGACGCATGCGTCCGCGAGGGGCTTCAATCGCGCGTCATCGGACGCGCACGCCAGCCGCTGCACGTCATCGCCGATGTTGTAGCCGGTCAGAAACAACTCGGGAAATACAATCAAATCCGCGTCCGCATCGAGGGCCGCCGCAACCTTGGCCACGTTGGCTTCGACGTCCCCCAATGCGGGAGCGGCGCTCCACAAGGCAACCTTCACGGACAAGGCCAAAACGGAGACCCACTTGGACCCATCGTGGAGGCCCCGACGGCGTCACCCCAGGAATGGGAGGCAATCATCTGCACCTTCATCCGCGACCAAGTGCGGCGGGCCAAGGGGGAAGGCATCGTATTGGGCCTCTCAGGCGGCTTGGATTCCGCCGTCGTGGCCATGCTGGCGGCCCGGGCCCTCGGCCCCGAAAACGTCGTCGGCGTCCTGATGCCGTCCGCGTCGTCTTCTGCGCAAGATACCGAACACGGGTTGCTCAGTGCGGCGGCGGCCGGCATTGACACCGTGGAGCGACCCATCGCCGCCATTGTGGCCGGGCTCGAAAGCGTCGTGAACCTGGAAGACCCCGCCATCCGTGGCAACGCCAAGGCGCGTGCACGCATGACGGTGCTCTACGCCGAGGCTCAGCTGCGCAATTATCTGGTGTCGGGGACGGGAAACAAATCGGAGTTGCTGACCGGCTATTTTTCCAAACACGGCGACGGGGGCAACGACCTGCAGCCCATCGGCGACCTGTACAAGACGCAGGTGGTCCGGCTGGCGCAGCACTTGGGCGTGCCCCAAGCCATCGTTGACAAGCCCCCCTCGGCGGGATTGTGGCCAGGACAAACGGATGAGGATGAATTGGGCCTTCCCTACAGGGATTTGGACCGCGTCCTGAAAGGGATGGAACTGAACCAATCACCATCCGCCATTGCCCTGCACACGGGTCTTGCATTGGATCAAGTCATGGACGTGGAACGCCGGGTTCGCCAATCCGAGCACAAGCGCAAGGCATCGCTGGTGCCAAAGATTGGCATCCGCACCGTGGGCATTGATTGGCGACGCAGCGTCCACTGGGACGCTTAGGTTGCGGGAGCCAAGCCCGCCGGATCCACCCAAAAGAAGGTCTGGCGTGTATCACGCAGGCTCAATTGCTGCTTCAAGAGGCCAAGCTCACTCAACCGCTTGAGAGCGCTATACACCGTACGCCGCGGCAATCCGGTGGAGTCGCGCAATTGCGCCCCCGTCATGGGGTCGTGGCCGTACAGTGTGCAAAAGACTTCTTGGGCGGAAGGCGGCACATCGGCGATTTCATGCAGTGTCTGAACACAGGGAGCTTCACTACTCATGCAATGATAGTATGGTTTCTTGACCTATATAGGTCCAAAGTTTAAAGTGGCTAAGTGAGTAAAGTGTACTTGACCATGTCAAACGACGGATGCAGCCAAGGATGTCCATTCATGGACACCATGGAACTTCTCAGCCGGCGCTACGCCCTTTGTGTACTTTGGAGCCTCCAGAAAGAACGCCCCAAGCGGTTCAACGACATCAAGCGGGAATTGAGCATCAATGCCGTTACCCTGTCCCAACGCCTCAAGGAATTCGAAGCAGCGGGCCTGGTGACCCGCACCACGCACAACGAAATCCCTCCCCGCGTGGATTACGATTTGACCCCCATGGGCCTGGACCTTTTGCCCATCATGGATACCCTCGAAATGTGGTCCGACAAATGGGATGCCCGGGCAACGGAAGCACCCGCCACTGCCGTCGCCTGACCACGGCGCTCAAGAACAGGCCCCCCATCCCCCAACTATGGCGCGCATTTTGGTCACTGCACCCGCCACCGTATCCGCCGGCGACGCCGCCGAGCGCCTTGTGCAGCAAATGCGCGCGGACGGCCACGAAGCCATTCGACTCACCGACGACGCAACGGACCCGTTGGAAACCCTGCGCACTACGGACGCGGTCGTTGCCATCTTGGACGGGCCCGTCGATGAACAGACCGGCGCCGCCATGGCGTACGCCCGGGCGCAGCACAAGCCCGTTTTGGGCCTCCATGGCGACGCGACACCCTCCAAACTGGTGCGCTCCCTGCTGGCCGACCACCACGGCGGCCAAACCGTTGACGACTGGATTTCTGCCCTGCCCGGATTCTACCAACGCGTCACGCCA
>JBFJWV010000201.1:0-3355 GCA_041623515.1 Thermoplasmatota archaeon
GGTGTTCACCGAGGTGGTCGAGGGCGTCGCCGATGGGGGTGTCATCGGTCAGGTAGTCGCCGGTGGCACCACCGGCGGCGGTAGCCGACGAAGCGATCAGAAGCAGGCATCCGAGCCACAGTGCGGGGCGCATGATTCTCCAATGGTTTGGCATCGATACTTAACCTGATTGGCCCCATCATCGCATTGGCTACGGTTCGATTGGTCCCATCCGCCGCGTGGTTCGGCGACCCAACACCCTTATCCAGCCCCTTCATCGGCCGCTCAATGCGTGTTTGTGTCACAGGCGCAACCAACCCCACTGGGGAAGCCATTGTTCGCCGTTTGGTGGCCGCGGGCCACCATGTCCGTGCCTTCGGTGTCGAGCCCACGGATGACCGTTTTGACGACTTGGATGTCCAGTGTTTCCCTGGATGGGTTGAGGTTCCAGGCAGCCTGGAACCGGTCCTCGCGGAACGGCAGGTTCTGGTGCACGCCGCCAACATGGACGAAGCCGGCAAGGGCGCAAAAGCACGCCACAAGCTGGCCGTTCGCATTGAGAAGGGCACCCTGTACGCGCGCTACGCAGCGGAACGGGAACAAGTGGACCACTTCATGCACGTGACGCCGCAACACCCGTCCAAGACCTTCGCGACCCTCCTGGAGGCGGCCGAACAGACCGTGCGGCACACCCAAGGCCACCTGCACGTGGACGTTCTGCACGTCGCCGACCCAACGCAGGCGGCGGTCACCATCGAACAAGAGCTGGCCAACCTGCCGGAACTGGGGGCCATCACCGGTGGCCACACCAACGCCGTCACTCGTTAGACGGCCAAAACGGTGAAATCGCGGTGGCCGCCGTTGCAGCCATGCAGCGGTTTCTGTTGCTTCTGATGGCATTGGCGGCCTTCTCGGGCTGCATTGAGAATGACGACGCGGCCGAATCGGAACCGGCCGGCACGGATTCCACGCCCGAAGCAGCCGCCGGGGAGACGGCGCCCGCTGAGTCTCCGTGCGAGACGTTCACCAATTACGGGGTCATGGTGACCCTCGAGGACACCATCGTTGTGACTGGTGAGGGGCCGGACGATACGCGCGTTTACGAAAACGACAACGGCATGGCGGGGCTGCAGACGGAAGAAACCTGCCCGGCGAACCACGATACCCGCGTGGCGTAGGCCGCAAGCCTGAAACCCCGGCCCGCCCAGCGGTTTTCATGGCGGAAGGCAACAAGCTCGTCTTGGTCGACGGGTACGTGGACGAGCCCTCTGCCTTCGGGGTGCCTCCCTACATCTCCCCTCATGTCCGCTACGCGGCCGGCGCGGCCCTGGCGGCCGGGGCCGAGGTCGAATACCTGACCATTGACCAATTGCGCGCCAAACCCCGTGCGTTGACGGGCGACGCCGTGGCGGTCCTCGCCAGCGTCTCCGTCCCGGGCAAATACCTGCGAGGAAGCCCCATCACGCGCGCAGAAACCATTGACATTTTCCGCCAATTCAAGGGCCACCGGTTCCTATTCGGCGATAACGCAGCGTTCGGTTTCCCTGACCAAGGCGGCGGTCATGCGACGGACCGGCTCAAACTGTCCGATCATGTGGACACGTTGGCCACGCGGGACGGCGATGCGGCGATTCGTGACTATTTTGACGGCAAAATTCCCGTTAACCGGTTTCGAACCATGGATGAATGGACCCAGCACTCCATCCGCGGTGCCGAAGTGGTGGCCCAGCACCCCGACCAGCGCCACGGCATCGTCTTCGCCGAAATGGACACCTTCTATGGTTGCGTCCATTACGTCAGCGGGGGCTGCCATTTCTGCTCCGATGCCAAGAAGAAGCCATGGTACCGTCCCGTGGACGCCATCATTGAGGAAGCGGGGGTGCTGCACGAAAACGGGGTCCGCCACTTCCGGCTGGGCGGCCAAACCTGCTTCTGGACCTACGACGCCATTGGCGTCGGGGAAACCGATGAACCAAAGCCCAACGTGGATGCGACCGAAAAGCTGCTGCGGGGCGTTCACGAGGCGGCCCCGGATCGCAAGGTGCTGCACATTGACAACGCCAACCCGGCCGTATTGGCCACTTGGCCAGACGAATCGGCCGCCATTGCCCAACTGCTCGTGGACCATGGTACCGACGGCAACATCGCCGCGTTCGGGCTGGAATCGGCGGACCCGGCGGTTCACGAAGCCAACAATCTCAACTGCACGGCCGAGCAGGTCATGGAAGCCACGCGGATTCTCAACAAGGTATCCAGCCACCGCGGCCCTGGCGGCCTCCCGTGGCTGCTTCCCGGCATCAATCTCCTGTATGGTCTGCCGGGCGAAACCAAGAAAACGTACGAGCTGAACTGGAAGTTTGTCACGGACCTGCGCAAATCAGGCCTGAAGGTTCGTCGCATCCAAATCCGGCAGTTGTTGCCCATCCGTGGCCAAGACATGGCCGGCAAGCGAGAAGTCATTTCGCCCAAGCTCAAGCCCCTGTTCATCAAGCAAAAGAAGGCCATTCGTGAGGAAATTGACCGCCCCGTTCTGCGAGAGGTCATTCCGGCTGGCACCGTGCTGCGGGACGTCTTCCTGGAGAAAGTGGACGGGGGGGTGACCTTCGGCCGTCAAATCGCCACCTACGCGTTGCTTGTGGGAATCCCGTACGAGATGGAAACGGAGCAGACCGTGGACGTGCTGATCACGGACCATGGGTTCCGCAGCATCACCGGCGTGCCCACGCCATTCCACGTGCCAACGGCGCCCCTGAAAGCGCTGGCTGCCTTGCCCGGAATTGGCAAGAAACGGGCGGCGTCCATCAAGGCGCGCAACCCCCAATCCATGGACGAATTCGCGGCGGTTGTCGATGACGCGGCCGTCACTGCGGCCCTGCAGCAACACCTGCGATTCGACGCCTCCTGACGAAGCCTCCAAATACGGTCCCTGAGTCGGCCGCAGCATGGCACAGAAGTCCCAAGGTCCCGGCATTCAATCGGCCGCAGGTCTGATTCGGTACTTCGACGCAGAAGAGAAGACCAACATCAAGATCCCGCCCATGGCGGTTGTGATCTTTGGCTTGGTCACCGGCATCGGCATTGTCCTGCTGCGCATCTTCTGGCAATACTGAGCGCACCGCGCCCACCCGTCCTCATCTTGAGCCCCAGCCGTCAGGCCGCCGGCGGCATTTGGCGGGTCCCGGTTCCGGTCGGCGCTGACGCTCAAGCGACCGGGGCTGACCCCCGGCGTGACGCAGTGTGGCCTCAGTGGCGGCGGCGCAACACGGCCAGCGCGGCGATGACGGTTCCCATCACCACAATCAAGCCGAAGCCGGGCGTCGATTTCTCGGCGTGTTCTTCGTCGCCGTGCAACGCTTCGTACGGGTCCGCCGCAGCA
>JBFJWV010000202.1:0-3353 GCA_041623515.1 Thermoplasmatota archaeon
CACCGCGTCCTGCACCGGTCTGGGGCGTGTAAGCGCCACCGGCAAAGGTGTGGTTGCACTTGCGGCAGGCCCAGATGCCCGTGTCCGTGCGCTGGACCTTGACGGCGCCGCAGGACGGGCATTCGTGCTTGGCGCGTTGGACGCGCTCGATCGTCGCGACCTTCTTGCGTGCAAGACCGCCGTAGCGGGCGCCAAAACGGCCGGCTGCGCCGGCTTTCTTCGTGGAAGCTGCCATGGAAATTCCTCGTTTCAGGGCGGAGCCTGGCTCCACACCTGTTGGTAGGGGCGTCGCCAGTTGGCCTCGCACTTAAGGGTATGGATGACGGTGGTCCTGCGTGGAAAGTGAAGCGGTGGTGCTCTATGATGGGCGCTGCGGCCTGTGCCAGGCGTCGGTTGCATTTGCGCGCAGCCGGGACCGGCGCGGCTACTGGCAGTACATCCCCAACGCAAGCCAACAGGGCACGCAACTGCTGCGGCGGTACGGCCGCATGGCAAGCAGCCACCACACCTTGGTGGTCTTGGACGGGGGCATTCCACGCGTGCGCAGTGCGGCGGTGGTGCGCATGCTGCACAAGCTCGGCGGCATTTACCTCCTGTTGGCGGGCATTCTGTGGCTGATTCCGCGGCCGCTGCGCGACCGTGGATACCGATTTGTCGCTGCACGTCGGCACCGAGGGGAGAAGCCGCATAACCTAAGTGGATGAGTCGCGCATCGAACCCATGATGCGAGCAATTCTGGCCCTCGGGCTGCTGCTGATCAGCGCCAGCAGTGCGCAAGCGGCGACCATTACGGGCACCACATGGGCTGAGCCCGAAGAATACACCGTCAGCTACGATGCCCGCATCGAGGACGGTCAAGTGGTCCGCGACCCGCAAACATTCACCATGCACTGGGACCTGAGCTTGGATTGCACACCGGGAACGGAACCGGGCGGTGATTTCGAAATCTTTGCCGCCAACACCGGCCGCATCGCCGCCACGGAAGATGGCGAAGAGTGGGTCATCTTTGATTTGGAGCCCAAGAGCTTCATGGCCAGCTGGCAGCAAGCGTCCGCCCTCGATCCGTGGACGAGCAGCGGCTCGATGAACATCACCATCGTCAATGAGCAGGCCTCGGACGTGGACCGCAACATCACGTACTTCTGGGCCGCCAACCCATTCATTTCGGACGCCTGCACGGGCGGCCAAGAGCTGGACGGCGAGTTGGACTTCCGCAACCACACCATCTTCTTGCCGAAAGTGGGCGGCGACGATTCGGATGTCATCGTGGACGAGCCACGCAACACGCCCGGCGCAGCGCTGCCGCTCATCTTGGTTGGCATCGCCTTGGCGGCGTTCAAGAAAAGGTAGGAGAAGGGGAAAAGAAGCAACCGGGGCTTACGCCTTGGTCGCGGCTTCGATTTTCTCGAAGATGGGCTTGCCGATGCGTTGCGCGTCCGTGCGGAGCTGCTTCACTTCGTCAAGGGTCCAGGATCCGAAGCCACCCTTTTGCGCAGCGCGCAGGTTGCCATCGGGGTCCACGCCCACGGTGATGCGGGTATCGCAGACCAGTTCCTCGTACAAGTCGGGGTCCACCAGGATGTTGCCGTCAATCTTGACGAAGGTCGTCGAGAAGGTGGCGTTTTCCTTGCGCAGAGGCAAGGGCTGGTCTTCCTTGTACACTTCACGGCCTGTCTTGGGGCACGTGGCGGGCAGGTTGGCGCCGAGGACTGCGGCGAGAGCCGCAATGCCACAGGCGTCGAACAGGTTGCCGTCGTAGTCCAAGATTTCCAGGTCCACGAAGACGGCCCAAACCGCTTCGCCTTCCTCGATGCACAGGGCCTCCATGTCAATGATGCCCGATTCGCGCACACCACGGTCCGTGACGCGAGCCACTTCAATGGCTTCGATGCGGGGCGGACCTGCTTCGAAGTTGGGGCTGGCCATGGGAGCCATTTCGCAGCTCGTCATGAAGTTGCCACGGGCGGGCGTGTCGTTGTACGGTTGTTCCACTTGGCATTTGACACCGGCGAGAACCTTGGTGTTGCCCAGCTTAACGAACGCGGAACCGTTGGCCTTGTCGACGAAGTTGCACTCGATTTCGAGGTCGCGGAATTCGTCGAAGGCGCGCGGAATTTCGCGCTTGCCGTTCTTGATGAGGTTGCGGACAAAGTCCACCTTCAGGTTGGACAATTGGTTGTTTTCCATCTAGTTCGCCTCCTTCTTGGCAGGTTTGCGGCCGCCGCGCTTGGCCGGAGCCTTCTTGGCGGCGGGCTTGCGGCCCTTCGTGGCGGCCTTCTTGGGTTCGGGCTCGTCGTCGTCGTTGTGCAGCGGGGGCTGCTCACCGGCTTCGATCTTGCCGTTGAACCGGTTCAGCAGCGCCTCCCGCTGTGCCGCGTAGACTTGCTCGCAGCCCTTGGCGGCCATGTCCACGGCTTCTTCGTATTCTGCGGGGGTCAAGTGACCGTCCATTTGCAGGAGTACGACTTCGCCAGTGGTCATGTTGATGGCCATGGGGACATCCGCTTCACCGTAGTTGTCTTCGGGTTGGTCCAGGTCCACAATGACCTTGCCACCGGCTTTGCCGGCGGCGCAGGCTGCGACCAGGCCCTTCATGGGAATGCCCGCATCGGCCAAAGCGACGGTCGCCGCGGCCAAAGCGGCGCACCGGGTGCCGGCGTCCGCTTGCAGGATTTCCATGTGGACATCGATGACGCCGCGGGGGAACTTCTCCGTGAGGATGACGTTCTCGAATGCGTCGGCGATGACTTTGCCAATTTCCGCGCTGCGGCGGTCGGGGCCGGGGCGCTTGCGGTCGCTGACACTGAACGCCGCCATGTTGTAGCGGGCGCGGACAACGGCCTTGTGGGCCTTTTGGAACCGGCGCGGGTTGTATTCGCGGGGTCCGTAAACGGCGGCCATGATCTTGTTCTTGCCCCATTCGAGGTAGGCGCTACCGTCTGCACGGTGCAGCACGCCTGCCTCAATCTTGATGGGACGGATTTGCTCGGGCGAGCGTCCATCGGTGCGCTTGCCCTTCTTGTCAATGAGTTCTATTCCGGGGTTAACGCCCATGTTATTCTTCCTCCTCTTCGTCGTCGTCGACGTCAATCGTAATCAGGTCATCTGCACCGTCCGGCTTGCGGCTGTGCAGGAATGCGCGCACCTTGTCGGTCAAGCCGGGCAAGTGCGCGTCGCGTGCAATCATTTCAATGGCTTCACGGGCGAGCAACACTTCGTCGGGCTCGCCGTTGATCCAGATGCGACCGTTTTGGCCCACATAGAGCCAGCATTCGACGTATCCCTTGACCAAGTTCAGCATGGAGCCGTTCTTGCCAATGATGCGGGCCACCTTGACGGGTGGCACTTCGAAA
>JBFJWV010000203.1:0-3344 GCA_041623515.1 Thermoplasmatota archaeon
ATGGCGCCGAACAGGATGGCTTTCCCTACCACTTGGAAAACCCGCTGGGCCGGCTGATGCTTCAGTGCCCAGATGGCGTGGACCACGTAGTCGCTGCCAATGGCGCTGATGAAGACGATGGGCACGATGAGGTAGATGCTCAACCCAATGCCCATCAGGGAAACCGCACCCAGCCAGACCGCCGTCGTGCCGACCATGAGTGCAGCCACAAGGGTTGCAGCCCGCGCATCACGCGTTGTGGCTCCGACGAGCAACGTGACACCGGCCAAGCTGGCAACACTGAGCCATGCCACGAACGGCAATTCCTTCTCCACGAACAGGTAATTGGTCGCCGTGTTGCCCACGAACGCAACCTCGGTCCCGTTGGGCGCCGGACCCGCTGCAGCCACGGCCGACCACACGCTGTCCCACGACTGCCGCACGGCATCCACGTCGCCAGTCTGGGTGCTGAAGGTGATGAGACTCAACCGGTAATCCGGGTCGACGAACAACGCTGCGAAGTGGGCCATCGGGGATGCAAACATCTCGTCAAGAACCTCTTCAATTTCTTCCCGCGTGTCGGCTTTGGCGCGCTCTTGCCCAATTTCTGGCAGCAGCGCATCTTGAGCAATGACCGCGACCGCGCCGGGCGCCCCGTCGCGCACCGCATCATACTGCTCCACGACAAACGGCAGGTGCGTGAGGGCCTGCGTGTTGACGTAATCGGCATCCCGCAACGCGGTGGCAATGGCGCGAATGTAATCATGGACTGCGGGGTCCACCATGTCGCCTTGCACGACCAAAACATTGCCAATGAGCAATGGCTCGCCCGGCCCCGTGTTGTAGTACACCTGCAAATTGTCGATGTGCCGGTCCCGGTATGGATCGCCTTCCGGGTAATTGAGGGCGTATTCACCGAATGGTTCTGGCTCAATGGTCACCGCGAGCGCGGCCCCCACGGACGCCACGATGAACAGGCCGGCCGCCCATGCCATGCGGCGCTTGCGCACGACGCGCACGACGCCCGGAATGATGCGACTCGGACGGAACCGCCGACCCATGGCGTTGCCATGACCCAACACCGTGGCCAACGCCGGGGCTCCGGTCATGGTCACAACGAACACGGCCACAATCGCCAACGCCGAGAGGATGCCCATTTGGCCGATCATGGGCGATGGACCGAATGCCAAGATGACCAATCCGAACACGGTGGTGACCGTGGCGATGGCCATGGCGAAGCCCGCTTGGCCCGCAGCCCCTTCGGCGGCGGCCACGTCATCGGCCCCGTCCGCTTTGCGCGCTTGCAAGGCAGTCAGCAAATGGATGGCCATGTCAATGCCCACACCCAACAAGAAGGGCGCAACGGCGAGGTTGAACGTGCCCAACGGAACACCAAACCAACCCATGGCGCCGAACACCCAAATGCCACTCATCGCCATCGTGGCACCCGCGACCACCATGCCGCGGCCCGTGCGGAAACCCAAGTACAGGAGGACCATGATGGTGCCGAGCAGGAGCGGGCCCAACGTCACCAGATCATCGCGCACCAGCTGCGCACTGTGCGCGTCGGCGATGGCCAATTCCGTGTAGTACGTGGGCGCATTGGCGGCCCCGAACACGGTCCACGTGGTGGCCCCGTCAGCAACGGCCGATGCGTAGGCGTCCAAGATGCGAATGGCGGCAGCCCCCACTTCCTGGCTGTTCGCATCATCAGGAGGAATGAGAATCATGACGTAACTGGCTCCATCATGGCCCATGGGAGCCATCACCGTCTCGGGCACCGCCTGAAACGCGGTTTCCTCCAGCATGCGGTACCGGCCGGCACCGGCGGCATCCGTGCCAGGCAAGGCAAACGCGGCGTCTGGGGCATCCGCACCACCCTCCACGGTCCAGTTGATGAGTCGGAAGAACGAGTTGAGCCCAACGACGTACTGGAACGGCGAATCCGGGTGATTCAGGAAGAATTCCATCAGTTCGTCTTGGGCCCGCACGTACACTTCGTCCGTGCTGTTGCCGCAACGCACATCGGTGGCACGGTTGGGCAAATTGCGGCTGCTGTCCGCGAGGCAACCCGCCGTGTGCGCGCGCAAATCCAAGGTGACGTGCTGGGTGTACGCGCTGCCAAACGAATCTTGCAGGGCCCGGGCGGCTTCGGTGTTGGCGTCACCTTCGGGGAGGATATCGAGGAGGTCCACTTCGGTCGTGATGCGGGGAATGCCCGCCGCCAATACCGCCGTGCTGACGAGCAGCAAAGCCAGTGCAATGGCGGGTCGCCGGGCGGACCAGCCCGCCCACGCCCGCAGCGCTCGCACTGTGCCCCCGGCCATGCGGGGAGGGGGGCGTTATGGGTTCAAGCCGCTTTGGGTGGGTGCAAACCAGACATATTCACCCCGAACGACCAAAAACGGGCTCCCGCACCCCATGCCTTAAGCCGGTCCCGTGTTCATGTTCTTGTTGAACATGTTGAGGTGTCACCATGCGTGATGTCTGCGCCGTCGGTGTGGGCATCACCAAGTACGGAAAGCACGACCTTGCAGCGCGCGAACTCATGACCATGGCGTCCGATCAAGCGATCGACGGCGCCGGAATCGATGTCACGGACATCGAGGGCGCTTTCTTCGGAAACGCCTTCGGCATGGCGGAGAAGCAAGGCCACCTGGGGCCGCTGATCATGACCGCCCTCGGCATTCCCGAGACCCCATCCACCGTCATGGAAACCGCTTGCGCCAGCGCCGGGACGGCATTCCATCACGCCTACCGGGATGTTGCCGGCGGATTCAGCGATGTTGTGTTGACCGGCGGCGTGGAGAAAGTCTCCATGCTCGATACACTCACGGCAACCACGTACTTCTCGTATGGCAGCGACTACACGTTCGAAGGCGGCAACGGTTGCTCCTTCCCCGGCCTCTACGCCACCATGGCGCGCGGCTACTTTGACAAATTCGGAGCCACCGAAGAAGACCTGGCTAACGTGGCCATCAAGAACCATCACAACGCAACCATGAACCCGGTTGCCCACCTGCAGAAGGAAATCACCATGGAGGATGTGATGGGCAGCATGATGGTCGCTGACCCGTTGAAACTCTACGATGCGTGTCCATTCAGCGATGGCGCCGCAGCCATCATTCTTTGCTCCGAAGAGAAAGCGAAGGAACTGACGGACACGCCCATCTACGTGGAAGGCAGCGCCCGCAGCGGCAGCATCGCCAGCCTCCAAGATCGCGACGACCTGACCACGATTCCCGGCACGGTGCGCGCCGGCCAAGCAGCCATGGAGCAAGCGAAGGTGGGCGTCGATGACATCGACTTCTGGGAAGTTCACGATTGCTTCACCATCGCGGAAGTGGTGGCCAGCGAAGACCTTG
>JBFJWV010000204.1:0-3316 GCA_041623515.1 Thermoplasmatota archaeon
GCTTGCTCGTCAATGAGTCGCTGCCACTCCCGCGTCACATCCGCTTCCTGGCTTTGCCTGCGTTCGTCGTCCGCTGCGGCCAAGGCGGGTGCCAACGTGGTGCCGACAAAGGCCGTCGCCACCAGGAGAGGGGCCACGGTCAGGAAGACGGACGCCACCGCGTTGCGCGTGGGAATGGCGCCGTGGCGGGCGGAACGTCCCGACGACAGCGCCAGGACGCCGACGGACAAGGAAACCAAGAACAATTGAAGCAGCAGCAGGGCTTCATTGGCCGAGCCGCCCCAGAATGGCCCGTTGCCTTGGCGGGTCATCAGGACCGCTCCGGCTGCAATTCCCGGCATGGCCCAGTGAACCCCCGACGGAATGGGGCCAATCAGGGCCCAGATGATGATGGGGACCAAGACGAGAAGCGTCGCGGCCGGGGTCGCAAAGGCCACCGCCGATGCGCCCGTCGCCACCACGAACATGGCGACGCTTTGGATGGTCATCGGTTGCCGCGTCCAAAACAACATGGCCGGGACCACCAGCAACGTTCCGGCCAAATTTCCGAGCCACCAAGTGAGCCAAATGGATGGGCCGTCCGCAGGTACGGCCAAGTCCAGCAATACCAGGCTGCCGACTCCGACGGATGCACTGACGGCCGCAGACAGTCCGGCGGCTGCCGCAAACAAGCCGACCCCTTCAAGCCGGTCCAATACGCGGTCGCGTCCCAGGCGAATCACAATCATGGCGCCGAGAATCGCTTCGGCCGTGTTTCCGCCCGCAATGGCAACCGCGCTGGGTAAATCTCCGGAAACGAGGAGATTGGCGGTCAAGGCCCCGGCCAGGATGGCGGGCCAGAGGCGCAAGCCCCAGATGGCCAATGCACCGATGGCGAGGCCTGCCGGTGGCCACACGGGACTGGAGCTGAAGTGTATGGAGGCGAGCTGCAAGCTGGCGAATGCCAATGCAACGTACGAAACGTACAGGCCCAAGGCACGCAGCGAGGCGGCCACCCGGCTGTTCAACGATGGGACTGGGATTCAATTCCTTAGAAGGACGACTGCGCGGCCTGTGGGGGATTGTGGCCAAGGGCCCAATGGGGCGTCAAGGAGGAAAGGAAAAGGGGGCCGTGCGCGCTTACAAGAAGCGGCGAACGCCCAGGGCGGCGCCCACGCAAGCGACGGCTGCTGCGGCGGCGATGGCCACCAAACTGGTCATGGGCACGGCGTGCCCGGCGGCGGCTTGGGGCGCGACGGGTTCTTGGGGTTCGGCGCCTGAGACTGCGGAACCGGGAACCTCCACGTCACCGCGGGCGATGGCGTCTTGCAGTGCCGACAGGCTGCGTTGGGCAGCGTTCAGCATGTCCGTCGGGGCGATGAGCAATCCGCAACTGGAGTACACATCCTTGCCAGCGTCTTCGGGGCCGGCCAGGGAGACGTCCACATCAAGGATGCGCAGGTACCACAATTGGTGGTCGCCCCGTTGGCTGCCGCCCACGACGACCTTGATGTATTGGTAGTCGCCGAAGCCGCTGAAGTCGGGCATGTCCTGAAGCAAGTCTTCGCCGCTGCAGTCGGTTACGATGTCGCCCAATCCGTCGCGGACAAACGGCATGCCGGCGGGCAGGTTCAACCGGACGGCGAAGTCGTGCTGGGTCCAGTCAATGAGGTCTTCGCGCCAGTCGAGGACCACGTTGTAGTCGAGGTCCGCGACTTCTGCAGGCACCACGACGTCTTCGTAGCCCACGATGGCGGTGACTTCGCGCGTCACGGCAGGAAGGGCCGCGAGCAATCCGGTGGGTTGCCAGACCACTTCCGTGACCTTGCCCATCACGGGCACTTGCTGCGTGATGGTTTCGAGGATGGTTTCAGCCGTGACGATGACGTCCAAGCTGCCGGGCCGCGAGTCGATCGTGTTGCCCCCGAAGACCGCAATGGGGACTTCAACGGCGATTTGGCATTCCAGCAGGCCGGTGGCCATGCTGACGATTTCACCGGTTCGAGGGGCTTCCACAGGGGCATCCGGTAGGGTCGGAGCGTCGCCGAGGCGTGCGTCGTCCAGGGAGAGGGGCAGTTCAACGTCGAGGGTGGCCGTTCGGCCATCTGCGGACGCGGTCGGGGCCACCATGAAGGCGGCCACAAGCATCATTGCAACCAAAGCACGAGAGTTCATGCAACACCGTAGGCGCAACCTGGCTTACTTAACCAACATGGTCGCACATGGAAACATCGTGCCCCGGCGTCATGTTCCCGTATCAACCGCAAACGGCCCACTGGGGCCATCGCCATGAGGGCTTTCATGACGAGGTTGGTTCGCTTCGTGTTCATGGGCTTGGCCATGGTGGCCATGTTTGCCCCACCCCTGGCTTCGGCCGGTCCCGACGAAAACGTGCCGCCGTTGGTGGCCCAGGCGTATCATTCCGACGAAGGAGTCGTCATCGAATGGACGGCGCACAGCACCGCGGTGCCGGACAAGTACCGGGTGTACCGCAGCCACGATGCCATTTCCTTCCTGCCCATCGCGGACCCCACGGACCGCCGCTACGTGGACGCCGAAGTGCGCGCCAACACCACGGTGTACTACCAGATTCGTGCCGTCTTCGAGGACGGCGAATCGGCGGGCTCGGTGGTTGTTGCGCCGCAGAATCTGCTGAATTACCCCTACTGCAACAGATACGTCAACAATGCCCCCGACGAGCCGAATACGAAGTTAAAGAACGACTTCCATTGCACATGCCCCATATTGGGGCTCGTAGGCGGGGATGAAGAAGGCGCCAATCCTTTTTACAACCTGGCGCCCGTTTACGTTTGGTGTGGCGTGCCGAACCCTCCATGACAATGGGCCGGGCATGGTGGGCCGTCGTGGCGGCGCTGATGATGGTTCCCGGGGCCACCGCTGCGCAAGCCCCCGCCGGGTTGCCGGTTGAAGCGTCGTTGGTGGTGGATGATCTGGACCCCCTCGTTCAAGGAGGTTTGGCATGGGCCATTGGCCCTTCGCTGAGGGGCGAGCTGCCACACGGCGATGTGTCGTGGACCTTGGTGGCGGACCGCATTGACGTGCGGATTGCCATCGTCCAGGGTGAATCCCAATTCGCGATGGGCGGCGATGTATCGAAGCGTTTCGAAGAATTCACCTTCAGCAACTTGCATGCCGAGCAGGTTTGGCAAGGCAACTTCCACGAGTGGCAGGTCATTGGTACCGAAGCCGGACAACCGGCCCGGTTTACGTGGGTCCCCGACGAAACGGGGCCGCAGAAGGTCGTGCCGTTGGACATCCAACTCGCGGGTGAGTACCGCTGGGGCACGGGATCCTTCAGCGAGGTCATCCACGTGCC
>JBFJWV010000205.1:0-3315 GCA_041623515.1 Thermoplasmatota archaeon
AACAATTCGAATTTCGACTGGTCCGCGAAGCTCTCGGCGACCGCGAATACCTGCTGCGCGAATTCCCTGACCTCGTCACGCCCATTGAATTCGTCTACCCGCTTTACCCATGGACGGCGGCGCGGCGAACCATGCGCGTCGGCATGTGGTTGTATGACTTACTCAGCCGCAAGAAGAGCCTGCCCAAGCGCAAGTACCTGCAACGCGACGCCGCGCTGGCCAAAGTTCCCGGATTGTCGCCGCAAGGACTCAAAGGCGCTGGCGTCTACTGGGACGCACAATTTGTGGACGTCCCGGCATTGATTCGCCGAGTCATCGACAAGGCCCGAGCGGCCGGGGCAGTGTGCCTGGAAGCATCGGAAGTCACTGGGCTGCTCGAGGAACAAGGCAAGTGCGTGGGCGCCCGCATCGGTTCAACCGAAGTGCGAGCCAAGCAGACCATCAATGCCGCCGGCCCGTGGGTGGATTCCTTGCTCAACCAAGAACACACCCAGGCACCTCTCATACGGAAAACAAAGGGCATCCACCTGGTGGTGCCAAAGTTCGTGGACGTGGCCCTCATTGTGCGTGCCAAGGACGGGCGCACGTTCTTCGTTATCCCGTGGCAAGACCACTGTTTGATTGGCACCACGGACACCGATGAGCCGATCGATGCGCGGTACGCGCAGGGAACTCCCGTGGACATCGCGTACCTGCAAGAATCGGTCCTGCAATACTTCCCCGACGCCCCGGTACACGACATCCGATGGTGTTACGCCGGCGTGCGCCCCCTCGTCAACGAAGATGGACTCGCCGAATCGGCCGTGACGCGGCGGCACGTCCTGCGCGACGTCGCCCCCGGGTTGGTGGCCGTGCAAGGTGGGAAATTAACGACCTATCCAACGGTGGCGCGCGAGGCTGCGCGGGCCGCGGCCAACTATTCCGCAATCCACGCTTCGTAGTGTGCGTCGCCGCGTGCGTCCTCCAGCAGCTGCTCCAATTCGGGGCCGCTGATGAACGGGCCGGATGCAGACCCATAATCCTCGGTTGACACGGGCGACGCATCGGTGTACGTCCGTTCTTCATCGCCGAGCCATTCGGGCAGAACGATGAACATTCGTTCCGTTTCCAAGGCGTGCTGCGCTTCCAGAGACGTCATCAAATCTTCATGCATCTTCTCACCCGCGCGGAGTCCCGTGTGGGTGACTTCAATGGGCGGGTTTCCGCCAAGTGCAATCACAGCCTGGGCCAGGTCGCCAATCTTCACCCGGGGCATTTTGAGAATGAAGACCTCGCCGCCTTGCGCCATCGTGGTTGCTTCGAAAACCAAATCGACGGCCCGTGAAATGGGCATGAAGAACCGCGTCATCTCATCGTTCGTGATGGTCACCGGCCCGCCAGATTGAACTTGCTTGCCGAAAGTTTCCAGAACGGAGCCGCGCGAGAACAAGACATTGCCAAAGCGTACCGATGCCAATGTGAGGTTTCGATTTTGCGCGTAGTCCGCAGCATCAACGAGAAGGCGCTCCGCAAGGAATTTGGTTGCGCCCATGGTGTTGGCTGGCAGCACGGCCTTGTCGGTGCTGATCAAAATGAAGCGTTCAACGCCTTGGTCACGCGCCGCTTCGATGCAATTCTGGGTCCCCAGGACATTGGTCTTCATCGCCTCGAAGGGGTTGTATTCGCACAACGGCACGTGCTTGAGAGCTGCGCAATGGTAGACGATATCGATGCCCTCCATGGCGCGTTGCATCCGGTCCCGGTCGCGAACATCGCCCAACAGGAAACGCAAGCGTGGGTCGGACATGGCACGCTGCAACATGAACAAGCCATACTCATCATTGCTAAGGACGCGCACGACGCGGGGGTTGTGTTCGAGAATCCGTTGGACAATCACGGAGCCAATGGAGCCGGTTCCGCCGGTCACCAGGATGCTTTTTCCTTCAAGGGAGGCGTGAAGTTCCGCAGAATCGGTCATGCGGCCTCCTGAATGGCGCTGCATACCGCATCCACTTGCGCATGGCTCATGTCCGTGAAGATTGGGACGCTGAGGACGCGCTGAGCGAAGCGTTCCGTGTTCGGCAAGGCCCGGTTTGATGGGTACACGCCGGTTGAATGCAGAGGGTCGTGGTAAACCTTGCAGCCGATGTTTTGCTGTTGCAATCGTTGCATGGCTTGGCTCCGTTCCTTTGGATCATCAAATACAAGCGTCATGAGTTGCCGCACGTGAATGCTCCCAGGGGCCTCTGCATGCAGGGTCACGCCGGCCACGCCATCCAATTGCTCTTGGTAGCGGGCCGCCAGGTTACGGCGCGCCTCGACGAATTCATGGATGCGGTCCAGTTGGACCGACCCGATCGCCGCTTGCAAGCTGGTCATGCGCATGTTGTGGCCCGGCTCGATGGTCTCAAGATCCCGCTGGGAGGAAAAATAGTCCCCAACGGCTCGCCCATGCGATCGGAGTCGTTGGACCCGCTCGGCGAGCGTTGAATCGTCCGTCAGGAAGGCGCCACCTTCACCTCCCGACGTGATGATCTTGTTCTGGCAGAAGCTGAAGGCCGCCGCGTCGCCGCTGGAGCCCGATGCATGGCCTTCCGAGGATGCCCCCATCGCTTGAGCGGCGTCCTCAAACAGCCACGCCGATTTGTCCTCGCACAACTCTTGCAATGGCCCCATGGCGGCCATGGCGCCTGCATAATGAACCGGAATCACCGCAGCGGTATGTGGCGTCCATGCGCTGGCGGCATCCGCCGCGTCCATGCAGAGGTTGTCCCCCACATCAACAAAGACCGGCTTCGCACCCGTCAGCGCCACGGTGTTGGCGGTGGCAGCAAACGTGAATGAGGGAATGAGAACGTCGTCGCCAGGTCCAATGCCCTTGGCGGTCAGCCCAAGAAACAGCGCAGATGTGCCTGAGTTGACCACCACGCAATGGCGGCGGCCCGTGAATTCCGCAAGGGAATTTTCGAAGTCGGCAATTTCGGGGCCGTCGGCCCAATGGCTCCCGCGCTCCAAGACGGCCGTTGCCGCCGCAATTTCACGTGGGCTCACGCCCATCCGGAACAAGGGGATGCTCATATCAGTCGCTCCAGCGACTCGTATCGATTGGTAGGGGGCTGGCAAGGGTGCGTTGGACGTTGGCGGGTACCCCCACAGCAACGGCCATCGGCGGAATGTCTCGGGTCACCAAACTGTGTGCGCCAATCACTGCGTTTTCTCCGATGCTGACGCCGGGCAGAATCGTCGAGTGGCTGCCGATGCGCGCATTGCGTCCAATATGAACCGGGCCCGTGCGCTCATCAATTGTCGAGACCGTGTAAATGGCGCAATGGGAGC
>JBFJWV010000206.1:0-3309 GCA_041623515.1 Thermoplasmatota archaeon
GGGCCTCGCGCCCTTCCAGTCTCCCCACACGTTGATAGACTGGGCCCCGTCTCATCGCATCATGAGTTGGATTCTGTTGCACAACCCCCGCTGCTCCAAAAGCCGCACGGCGGTGCAAGTCATGGAACATTCCGGCCACGATTTCCATGTGCGCGAGTACCTGAAGGAGCCCCTGAGTTTTGATGAGTTGCGCATTCTGCACAAGAAAATTGGCCGCCCCCCGGCCGAGTGGCTGCGCTGGGGCCAGGATGAGGCCAAGGCTCTAAGCAAGGAGGCGCCCCCCCTTGAGTTGCTGCAAGCAATGGCGGATCACCCCATTCTCATGGAGCGCCCCATCCTCATTCGCGCCGACGATGCGTTTGTTGGCCGGCCCGACCCGGAAGAAGTGTTTGGCCCGCTGCTCTGAAACGGCCGATGGGTGAGCCGGCTCTGCACGGTGTCAATGCATGGCCCCCTACGAAGGGCGTTTCGAGCCGCTCCAAGCCGCAGGGCTCAAATCCAACCGTTCATTCGTTCGCTTAAGCAGCAAATCCCCGGCATGGGGGATGGAGGCGCCTAAGGGCGCGTCGTCGACTGCGATTTTTTGGGTAGTGTCGACAGGATAGGCTGTCCCAAGCGTTTATATCGCGCTTCGGCTGGCGCGGCCTACGCCCCGACCGTAAGGTTGGCGGATACAGGTGAAACACTTGGAATACAGTCGGTTCGAAAAGGCCCGCATCATCGGCGCACGCGCGCTGCAACTCTCCATGGGTGCCCCTCCGCTCATCGCCGTTGAGCACCCGGACAAGATGAATCCCGTCGAGATTTCCATGCTGGAATACGACGCCGACGCCATTCCCCTCACCGTCCGCCGTGCCGCGGAAGCCCAGTGATTCCCATGAGTGACGACATCATTCTCCAGACCGAAGCCGCTTCCAGCGCCGGCGACGCCGAGCTGCTGGTTGCTGAGGACGAATACTTGCAAAGCGGTGTGCACATCGGCACACAGCACAAGACCGCCGACATGAAGCCGTTCATCTTCCGTGTCCGCAACGACGGCCTGTTCGTTCTCGATGTGGCCAAGACCGACTCCGCCATCCGCGAGGTCGCCGAATTCCTCAAGGGCTTCGACCCCAAGCGCATCCTCTTCGTGAGCCAGCGCCAATACGGCCAGCGCCCCGTCAAGGAAGCGGCCAAGGCCATGGGCAGCACCGCCATTGCGGGCCGCTTCATGCCCGGAACCCTCACGAACCCCGTTGTCCCTGGCTTCATGGAACCCGAAGTGTTGGTCCTGACCGACCCGCTCGGTGACCGCCAAGCTCTCAACGAGGCGCTCAACATCAAAATCCCCGTCATCGGCCTCTGCGACTCGAACAACGAGACGAAGGGCCTCGACATGGTCATCCCCGGCAACAACAAGGGTCGCCGCAGCCTCGCGCTGGTCTACTGGCTCTTGGCCCGTGAATGCCTGCGCGCCCGCGGCCAAAACGTGGACGACTGGGCCCTCGAAGTCGACGACTTCGAAGCCGACCTCTAACTCTCCTTACTCGCCCTTTTCCCACCCAAATTTTGGAGGAACAATCTGATGGAAATCCCGACGATCATCGCCCCGATCGCCGCCGTCGTCGCACTGGTCTTTGCCGGTGTCCTTGCCTCCACCATCATGCGCGCCGCGAGCGGCAGCAAAAAGATGGTGGAGATCTCGGACGCGGTCAAGCAGGGCGCCATGGCGTACATGAACCGCCAGTACAAGACCATCGCAGTGGTCGCCGCCGTCATCACGCTCGTGTTCATCGGCGTCGCGCTTCTGCAAGACGCCGGTGCCGACCGGGAACTCTGGTGGTGGACCACCGGCGGCTTCCTGCTCGGTGCTGTCTTCTCCGCTGCCAGCGGTTACATCGGCATGAACATCGCTGTGCGCGCCAACGTGCGCACGGCGCATGCGGCCCGCTCCGGCCTGAAGGGCGCGCTCAACATCGCTTTCCGCGGTGGCGCCGTCGCCGGTTTGGCCGTGGCTGGCCTGGCCCTTCTGGGTGTGGCTGGCTTCTACGTCCTCTTCGACGACATCCTCGGCATGGCGGACCCCGTCGGTCCCCTGGTTGGGTACGCGTTCGGTGCGAGCTTGATCAGTCTCTTCGCACGTGTCGGTGGCGGCATTTACACCAAGGCCGCTGACGTTGGTGCGGACCTGGTTGGCAAGGTCGAAGCCGGCATTCCCGAAGACGACCCCCGCAACCCCGCCGTGATTGCTGACAACGTCGGCGACAACGTCGGTGACTGCGCCGGCATGGGCGCGGACTTGTTCGAAACCTACGTCGTGACCACCGTGGCTGCGGTGTTCCTTGGTTTCCTTCTGCCCGAAGGTGGCATCGAAGTTTCCCGCGCGCTCGTGACCTACCCGCTCTTCTTGGGCGCCGGTGCCATGGTTGCCAGCATCCTCGGCGTCTTCTTCGTTCGCCTCGGCAAGAGCGAGAACATCATGGCCGCCCTCTACAAGGGTGTCTTCGCCAGCGCGGCCATCGCCGCCCTGCTGTTCTACGGCATCACCTACGTGACCCTGAACGACTTCGACTTCGCCCTCGCTGGCTTGTCGGGTGTCAGCGCCCTGGACTTGTTCCTGAGCGCCGTCATTGGTCTTGCTGTGACCATCGCGATGATGTTCATCACGGAGTACTACACCAGCACCAAGTTCAAGCCGGTCAAGGAAACCGCCGCCGCCAGTGAAACCGGTGCGGCCACCAACATCATCCGCGGCCTCGCCGTGGGCATGGAATCCACTTTCGTGCCGGTCTTGATTCTCGCGGCCGCCACCTTCGGCGCCTTCGAGCTTGCTGGATTGTACGGCATTGGCATCGCTGCGGTCTCCATGCTCGGTATCACCGGCATGGTTGTGGCCATGGACACCTACGGCCCCATCACAGACAACGCCGGCGGCATTGCCGAAATGAGCAACCTGCCCAAGAGCGTCCGCCAAAACACGGATGCCCTGGACGCCGTTGGCAACACCACCAAGGCGGTCACCAAGGGTTACGCGGTTGGCAGTGCAGCGCTTGCAGCGCTGGCTCTGTTTGCGGACTACACGCACCGCCTGCCCGATGACGTCGGTGCTTTCCTGCTGGACAACCCCTACGTCCTGATTGGTCTGCTCATCGGTGGCATGCTGCCGTTCCTGTTCTCGGCCTTCTTGATGAACGCCGTGGGCCGCGCGGCTGGCAGCGTCATCGATGAAGTGCGCCGGCAATTCCGCGACATCAAGGGCATCATGAGCGGCAAGGCCAAGCCCGAATACGGCACCTGCGTGGACATCGTCACCAAGGCGGCCCTCAAGGA
>JBFJWV010000207.1:0-3300 GCA_041623515.1 Thermoplasmatota archaeon
CTCAACCCGTTCGAAGGCAACGCGCTCGATTCCTTGCCGCAAGTGGCCGCAGCGCTCGAGGGGCCGGAGCGAGCAAGGCAATTCGCCCGCAAGCCGGGCGACCCGTTGCTCAAGGAACCTCCGGGGCGGCCCAAGCAGGCGGGTTTGCCGTTCTAGGGGGGCTCGGACGTGTCAGACGAGGCCGCCGCTGGCCACGCGGTGTTCGGCGGCGACGGCGTTTGGCATTTCAGCGGAAGTGGCGTTTGAGATGCGCCACCGATTGACCAATCAGCCGTAAACCCGCCGCAGGTGCTTGCCAACGGTTTCGGTGCCGGCGTGGTCCACCGGCGGGTCGTCCCCGCCGCGGACTTTGCGCAACTGAGCCCGCACTTGCGGGGCTTCGCGCAGCAGCATTTCGGCAACGGCGCTGCGTGAGTCGTCCCGGTGATTGGCAATCGCGTCCAGGGCGTCCGTTAGCTCCTGGGAAAGGCTCATGGTCACACGAACGGGCATCGTATGCGCATAGTGTGCAACCCAGATAAGGGCTGCTACCGGATGATTTCGACCCAGCCTTCCGTCTCGGCCGTGCGCAGCAGCCGGCGGAAGCCCTGGGTTTCCAGGCCCGTGGTTTCGATGGTGGTTCCCTGGTAGTGCTTCTCGCCCTTTTCCCAGTCCTTGAATGTCTTGAGGACCCGGTAGCGTGCCTTCACGCCCGTTTGGATGAAGTCGGCCATTTGCTTGGTGGCCCGCGCGGTGCTGAGGTTGCCGCCAAACATGCGCATTTTGCGGTGCGCAATGGCCAGGGTCTTGTTCGTGATGGAATCCAAGAACGCCCGGTTGTGGCTCACCACAATCAACGTCCCTTCGTAATCCCGCAGGGCCGACGCGACGATGTGCTGGCTCTCGATGTCCAAGTGGTTCGTCGGCTCATCCAGAATCAGGGTGTTGTGGGTGTCCACAATGAATTTGGCAAGTGCCAAGCGCGCCCGTTCGCCGCCGGACAGGTCCTTGACTTTCTTGAACACGTCATCGCCTGAGAAGTGGAAGCGCCCCAGCAAGCCACGTGTCCACTCGTCCGGCGGGGGCGGGTTGCGCAGGCTGCGCGCCTCGTCAATCAACTCACGCTCCGGGTCCAAACTGGAATGGTGCTGGTCGAAATAGCCCACTTTGACGCCGGGCGCAATGGTGATCTCCCCGCTGTCGGGAGCATGCTCGCGTGTCAGCAGGCGCAGGAACGTGGATTTGCCGCAGCCGTTGGGTCCCACCACGCCGATTTTGTCGCCCCCTTCGATTTCAAACGTGGTCCCTTCGAACAAGGTGCGCCCATCGAAGCCCTTCGAAACGTGCTCGAAATTGACGGATTGGCGCGGTGGCGTGTCGTTGTCAAACAGCAAGCGGAACGCCTTGCGGGTGGTGGGTGCCACGGGGATGTCCTCCTCGCGGTCCTTTTCCAATCGCGTCTTCCGGCTCTTGACCTGCGCATCGAACCGGTTGTGCGACTTCAACTCCTCAATGATGGCCAGTTGCCGCTTGACCTCGTTGAATTGCCGCTTTTTCTTGGCGGCGATGGCGCGTTGGAGTGCCGTGCGTTGGGCTTGGTAACTGCTGTAATTGCCAACGTAGCTGGACACTTGCCGGTGGTCCACCTCAAACACGCGCGTGGCCACGTTGTCCAGCAAGTACTCGTCATGGGCGCTCACCAGCACGGCCGCATCCAGGCTGCGGATCGTTTCCTCGATGAACTCAACGGTGTCAATGTCCATGTGGTTCGTTGGTTCGTCGAGCAGCAGCAGGTCCGTGTCCTTCGCTGCGGACAGCGCCTTGCACAGCAGCACCTTGGACCGCTCTCCACCGGAGAGGTCGCCGAATTGTTTGCTCAGGGTCCCTTCGGGGATTCCGAGGTGGTTCAGCAGCGGCGATTCCGTGGCGGTGCCCTTGGATTTCTCTTCGCCCAATTCCGCTTGCAAATCGGAGTAGCGCTGCATCTTGTCGTTCGCATCCGGCTGGTCCCATGCGTCCGGTTCCGCCATCCACTCCTCCAGGGCCGCCAACTCCCGCGCAATGGCTTGCGCGCGGGCCGTGGGTGCCGAAAGCAGCTCCACGACGGGCGTGGCATCGGGGATGTCGGGGACTTGCGGCAGGTAGGCGACCCGAAGGTCTCGCTTGGTTTCGAAATCGCCCAAGTCAGCCTTGATGTGTCCGGCCAGCAGCTTGAACAGCGTCGTCTTGCCGCTGCCGTTGGGCCCCACCAAGGCAATCTTGTCGCCCGGGTTGATGCGGAAGCTCGCGCCCTGCAAGATATGGGCCGAACCATAGGATTTGGTGATGCCTTCCGCGCGCACCAGGGGCTGCACGGGGCGGCCCAGTTGGGCTTCGTTCATGAATGCGGCGGGCGGTGGGCCTCGCCACAAGGTTTCAAAGGCGGGGAGCAGCTTGACGAACGTTCGAAAATCACGCCTCCCTCCTCATAAGGGAATGTCGAACGTGTTGGATGCATGGCCTTGGATTTCAGTGCCCTCAAACAACCGCGACGCATCGTCACCGCCCTCGCCCTGTTCGCGCTGCTAGCCGGCGGAACGGGCGGCATCGTTGGAGTTGCCATGGCAAGCAGCGACGCCCCGACGAGCGTTGGAGCCGTCACGATTCCGGAACCCCGCGTCGGCGACTTCGGCGAATACAAACTCCGCGTCGTTGATTTGCCACAACCGGGCGCCCCAGTCGACGGACTTCCCACCAAGGACGCCAAGAACAGCGGTTCGCTGCGCTTCGACTTCCGCATGCCGCATGCCATCGTCGACAAGAACGGTCAACCACACCAAGTCGCGGCCCTCGGCTACGACGACGAAACCCCGGCCACCGAGGATGATTTGCATTGGGAGTTTGAAACCCACTACGGTGTCCTCGTCGATTTGAACACCTGGTCGACGGAGGCGTTCCTGGACCAGTGGTTCGACGAAGAAACCAAACAAACCGACGCCGGGCCGGTCGAATCATACAGCAACTCCCGGTCCTGGGACTTCCACGACGAAGAACACGGCGTGGGCCCACTCCCCGTGTGCGGCATGATGCTCGGCGTGCAAGGCACAACCATCATCGGCGGGGAATCAGGCGTCGGCCTGCCGGCGTGCCGGTACGCCCATGACCGTCACGACGCGCGGGGCGTATGGACCGTCCTGGGCACCGTCGAAGACAATCTGCGTCGGTACGCTTTGGTCGAGGTGGAATCCCTCGGCTTCACCGCTCGCATCTGGTACGAGGACGGCATCCCCGTGCCTTCGCGCGTCGAAGTAACGGACCGGTTCAACCCCCTGAGATCCGGTA
>JBFJWV010000208.1:0-3292 GCA_041623515.1 Thermoplasmatota archaeon
CGACGACGCATCCCTCGGCGCAGCGGACGTTGAAGCCACGGAATTGAAACTGGACATCGCCATCGACAACTACCCGTACGAATCCGCCACCAGCTCCCTCGGGTTGCTGCTCGAAAGCGAATCCGAGACGGAAGTGGAAGATGACGATGACGTGGACCGCGACGAAGACGGCGTCAGCGCCTCCATCAGCAAGAGCGAAGTTCTGCGCTTCGCCTGGAAAGATTTCGCAACCGTTGACGGAACCGACATGGACGTCAAGACGACCCAGCTCGACAGCGAAACCGAACAAAGCGCAACGGAATTCGAGCACGAGGAACTGATGGTCTTCAGCTACCCGCGCGGCGACGCAATCCTGCACGACCCCACCATGGGCATCTCCTCGGCATCGTCCGGATTCCTGGGTCTGCCCGGCCCCGGCATCGCCGTCGTTGGCCTCGGCCTCGCGGCGCTCGCCGCTGCCCGTCGCCCGTAAACGCGTAGCGCCCCCTCATCCCCTTATTCAAATACCGGCCGCCAGTGGACAGCCCGTTGGGAGCCGAGGACTGGACGGACCACCAGAAGTACACGTTCAAGCGGACCATCGAGGACCTTGGGTCCTACCGGGGGATGGGCACCGAATTGGTGACCCTGTACATCCCACCGACCCGGCAAATCAGCGACGCTGCGGCCATGCTGCGCGACGAATTGGGCCAGGCATCCAACATCAAGAGCAAGCAAACGTCGACGGCTGTGCAGGCGGCCCTGACCAGCATGCTGGCGCGGCTGAAGAACTACAAACAAACCCCCGAAAACGGTCTGGCCATGTTTGTGGGGACGGTCAGCGCCGGCGGCAACAAGACGAAGCAAATCGGTCACGTCATTGAGCCACCGCTGCCCATTGAGACGTACATGTACCGCTGCGATTCCACGTTCAACGTCGAACCGCTCAAGGGCATGATGGTCACCGACAAGGTGTACGGGCTGCTCATCATTGACCGCAAAGAAGTCAGCGTTGGTCTGCTGAAGGGCAAGACCATCATTGCCGTTCACAACAAAAATTCCCTCGTGCCCAGCAAGCACGGCCGCGGTGGCCAGTCCCAACGGCGTTTCGAGCGCTTGACGGAGGAAATCGCCGATCAATGGTTCAAGGACAGCGCGGACCGGGCCAGCGAGATTTTCCTCAATGAGCCCAATCTCAAGGCCGTCATCGTGGGCGGCCCCGGACCGACCAAGGATTACTTCGTGGACCACGGGTATTTGCATCACGAGATTCGCAAAATTGTCCACCCGACCACGTTTGATACGGGCTACACGGATGATGACCAAGGCCTGAAGGAACTGGTCCAGAACGCAGCGACTGCCATTGAAGGAATTGCCATCATGGATGACAAAATCCTGATGCAGCGCTTCCTCAAGGAGACCGCCAAAACCGACGGCGGCTTGGCCGAATACGGTGAGGGGCCCGTGCGCACCGCCTTGGACTTCGGCGCCGTGGAACACCTGCTGCTCTCGGAGGATTTGCGGCGGCGGCGTTTGGTCTTCACCAATTCCAAGACGGGTGAAACCGCGGAACGCACCGTGGAAGACCACAAGGTGCCCCTGGCATTCGACGAAATGGCCAAGCAATGGGGCGGTGCCAACAACGTGGACATGGAAGAGGTGGATTTGGTGGAAGACCTGTCCGACCGGGCGGAGGCCCAGGGCACCAACGTCCACATCGTGAGTCCCGCCAGCGAGGAGGGGCAAATTCTCAAGAACGCCTTCGGCGGCGTGGTGGCGATTCTCCGCTTCCGCGTCAGTTAACCCGGTAACCCATCCCCGTTGAACCGCTGGGTTCCCAACCAAAGCCGCATAAGCAGCGACGCCCATTTGGGTGCGTGGCCCGCCTGCTGCTCCGCTCTGCAATGCCCGTCGTGCAGGAAGAACTCCACGCGTACCACGCCAGCCCCGGAGCCTTGGAGCGGCTGCTGCCCCCATGGGACAAAACGGAAGTAACTGGCCGCACGGGCGACCTCGACGGGGGCACCGTCACGTTCCGCGTGCCAGCCGGCCCGTTCCGCGTTGGATGGACCGCCGTTCACGTAAGCCACGATCCGCCTCATGGCTTCAGCGACACCATCGAAGAAACCGGCCTGCGACCCTTCCGGACCTGGCACCACGACCACCGGTTCGTGGCGGCCGGACAAAACAGCGTCCTCGAAGACGACATCATTTACCGCATCGCAGGCGGGCCGTTGGGCCTTTTGGCCGCGCCGATGATACGAAAACGCCTGGTGAGGATGTTTTCGTGGCGCCACATGCGCACCGCCCATGATTTGCAGCGACCCCATGCCACGCCGATGAAGGTGGCCATCACGGGAGCCACGGGCTTGATTGGAACCCATCTGACGGCCTACCTGCAAACGGCCGGCCACACGGTCATCCCGTTTGTCCGCGGCAACGCCGCCGGCGAAGGAATCCACTGGGACATTGACGCCGGAACCGTGGACACGGAGGCCCTGAAGGGCTGCGACGCCGTCATTCACTTGGCGGGAGCAAGCATCGCGGATGGCCGATGGAACGAAGAGCGCAAACAAACCATCCTCAACAGCCGGGAGGCCGGCACCCGCCTCATCGCCCAGAAAATGGCGGAGATGGAAGATGGGCCCCGCATCCTGGTATCCGCTTCCGCTGTGGGCTACTACGGCACCGGCGAAGACGTCCTGGACGAAACCAGTCCAGCTGGCGACGATTTTCTTGCCGACGTGTGCGCACGCTGGGAAGCGGCCGCGCAACCGGCGGCCGACGCCGGCATCCGCGTCGTGCATCCACGCATCGGAATCCTCCTTTCCGGCGCCGGTGGCGCGCTGGCGAAGATGCTCCTCCCCTTCAAAATGGGGGCCGGCGGCCCGGTGGGCTCGGGCAAACAATGGTTCCCCTGGGTGGCCATGGACGACGTTCTCGGGGCGTTCCATCACGCACTGACCCACGACGTTTCCGGGCCCATGAACGTCACCTCCCCGAACCCCGTGCGCCAGAAGGAATTCGCGCGGACCTTGGCCCGGGTATTGCGCCGCCCCGCGATCGCCCCCCTGCCATCCTTTGCCGTCAAGGCCATGTTCGGGGAAATGGGCGATGTGCTCCTGTTGCAGGGCCAATGCCCCCAACCCACGGTCCTGCAGCGCACGAGTTACACGTTCCAGCACACGGATTTGGAGGCGGCGTTGCGCTTCGAACTGGGCAAAATGCCACTCCTGAAGCCCGAGAAGGCTTGATATAGGACCTCCAAGTCGGCGGCTCTGCACTGGGCATCCGGGCGGTCGACAGACGTCCC
>JBFJWV010000209.1:0-3289 GCA_041623515.1 Thermoplasmatota archaeon
ACATTGGACCACGGCGGCCTGTTTGAGGCCAAACTCGTCGAGCTCGCGGGGCAGCGCATTGCCACGGGCAAAGATTTCGACAAGGACACGGGCCGCATTGCCGACGGCAAGGACGTCCTGTTGCTTGAGGAAGCGCAGGCGCGCGATTTGCAAAGCCGGCTCGCCAGCGTTGACTGGTCGGTCGCCGATGTGCAGGCCAAACAACGCACCGCCAAGGCTCCGGCACCGTTCATCACGAGCAGCCTCCAACAGGATGCCAACAACCGTCTCAACTTCAGTGCCAAGCGCACCATGGATGTGGCGCAGCGGCTCTACCAGGAAGGGTTCATCACGTACATGCGTACGGATTCCACGTCGCTGAGTGACGAGGCGTTGGAGGGGGCAAAATCCACCATCCTCGCTGAATTCGGTGACAACTACTACGCGGGACCCCGCAAGTGGGAATCCAAGAAGGCCAAGGGAGCCCAGGAAGCTCACGAAGCCATTCGGCCCGCTGGAGAAGAATGGCAGCACCCGGACCGTTGCGCCTTGACGGGCGACGAGAAGAAGCTGTACCGACTCATCTGGCAACGCACGCTGGCCAGCCAAATGGCCGACGAACAATTCACCACGACGGCGGTCACGCTGGCCGTCGATGACGCCACGTTCCAAGCCAACGGCCGTGCCACCGACTTCCCGGGTTTCCGAGCGGCCTACCCGCCGTCGGGACGCGGCGACGACGCCTTGCCGCCGATGGCGGTCGGTGACAGCCCCCGGTGCCAAGGGATCGAGGCGGAAGGGCACGAAACCAAGCCCCCCGCCCGATTCACGGAGGCCACGCTCGTGCGCTCCCTGGAAGAGGAGGCAATTGGCCGTCCCTCGACGTACGCCAGCATCCTGGACACGGTCAAGCGACGCGGCTACGTGATTCCCAAGGGCAAGGCCCTCGTGCCCAGCTTCACCGCCTTCGCGGTCGTTGGGCTCATGGAGAAGCACTTCCCGCACCTCGTGGACCTGCAGTTCACCGCTCGCATGGAGCAAACGCTGGACGCCATTGCGGCCGGCGAAGCGGAATGGCAGCCCTTCCTGACGGAATTCTTCCTCGGGGAATCCGGCCTCAAGCAGGACGTGGCCGACCACATGGAAAGCATGGATGCCGCCGAAGCGCGCATCATCGACATGGGCGACACGCCGTACACAGTCAAGATTGGCCGCTTCGGACCGTACCTGGAGATGGAAATGGATGGCGAAACCCACAACGCCAGCATTCCGGAAACCCTCACGCCCGACGAATTGGACTTGGAAACGGCGCAACGCCTCATCAAGCAACGTGCGGAAGGCCCGCAAGCGCTCGGCACGGATCCGGCCACGGGCAATCCCGTGTACATCTTGGAAGGACGCTTTGGCCCGTACTATCAACTCGGCGAGGGCCAAGGCAAGGAAAAGCCCCCGCGCGCCAGCTTGCCCAAGGGGAAACAAGTGGCGGACGCCACCCTTGAAGAGGGCCTTTTCCTGTTGAGCCTCCCCCGCGTTCTTGGGGACCACCCGGCCGGCGGCGACGTCATCGCAGGCCTGGGCCGCTACGGTCCGTACGTGGCTCACCGGCCGCCGGGCGAGGCGCGCCCCGATTACCGGAGCATCGAGGATGTGGAGCAAATCAAGCACATCGCCCTGGACGAAGCGCTCAGCATTTTGGCAGAGCCCAAGAAAGGCGCGCGGCGTGGCCCGGCGGTGCTCAAGGAGCTTGGGGAGCACCCGGACGGTGGCCCCATGCGCATTTTGAGTGGTCGCTACGGTCCCTACGTGAACCACGGCAAGCTCAACGCCACGATTCCAAAGGACGTTGATCCGAACACCGTTACGCCGGAAGTTGCTGTGCAATTGCTGGCCGACAAGAAAGCCAAGCAGTAACTTCCGTCCGGCGGTTCATATACGTCGCCGCTCTTTTCGGGGCCCTTGCCCCTCTCGCGCCGTGCGCTCAGTCCGTACTTCTTGGTTGCATTGCTGGTGCTGCTGGCCTTCGTCAGCTTCCGCATCGCGCAAGTGTTCCTGAATTACTTGCTGACATCGCTGTTCCTGGCGTACCTCAGTCACCCCATGTACCTGTGGTTCAAGGAGCGGCTGCGGTCCCAGATTGCCGCCGGACTGGCGTCGGTGCTCGTGATTGCCGGACTCATCATTGCACCGCTTGCGCTCCTGCTGGTGCGGTTGACGCGGGAGCTTTCGAGTGTCCTTGCTGGGTTGGATGTGGCGTCCATGCGCGAGCAATTTGACAAGCTCAGCGCGGCGTTCTACGAGTTCTTTGGCTTGGAACCCAGCAGCGATGCCGCCGCCGGGGAAGGGTTACTGGAAATCGTGGTGCCGAGCCTCAACAATTTCCTCAGTTCGGCGGCCACCGCATTGTTCGGGGCCATCTTCGAGGGCTTCATCGGCGTCTTCATCCTCCTGTACGTGCTCTACTACGCGCTCATCGACGGGCCGCGGTGGTTGCAGGCCGCTTCGGACATGCTGCCCATGCCGTCGGGCCATCGGCGCCTGTTGTTCTACGAAGTTGGCAACGTCATCAAGGCCGTGATGTACGGCAGTGTCCTGACGGCCGTCATCCAGGCGGCCTTGGCGGCCATGGGCTTCGCGCTCTTCGGGGTCTCTAACGTGGCGTTGTGGGGGAGCATCACATTCATTCTGGCTTTGCTGCCCATTGTGGGACCGCCCCTGGTCTGGCTACCCTGGGGCTTGGTCCTGATTTTGCAAGGCGAGACATTCAACGGCGTTGGCCTGCTCATCTACGGGGCCATCATGGTCAGCACATTGGACAATTTCATCCGGCCCAAGCTGATTGGTGATCGTGCCCATGTGCACCCCGTGATTGTCCTCATTGGCGTGCTGGGCGGCCTGGTTGTGTTCGGCTTCAGTGGCTTCATTCTGGGGCCAGTGATTCTGGCCATGTTCATCACCATCGCCGACTTGTACCGCAAGGAATTCACCCGGCCATCCGAGGTTCCCCTCGACGAAATCGCGAAGCCGGAGCAGCCGGGCTCACCGCCGGCGTGAGCCGGGAAATGAAGTGCGGGATACGGGATTTGAACCCGTGCTGGTGGCTTGGAAGGCCAAAGTCATACCCCTAGACCAATCCCGCGAGTGGCGCGCAAGGCAGGTTCACTGCCTCGTGCGGAGCCGCCGACCCAGGCTCCGGTATGCCATTCGGTCCGCAGATGAGATTGATCGAAGGACCAAACTCCAGCTCGAGAGATTCAAAGCAGCGAAAGTTCTCGAGCTGAAGCTTCCTGATCCACAAGTTACAACCGCATGG
>JBFJWV010000210.1:0-3216 GCA_041623515.1 Thermoplasmatota archaeon
ATTGGCCCGCTTCGTCGTGGATGACGTAATCGAAAACGAAGGAATTGGAGCTGCCGGCCTTGTCCAAGTAGCGGTACGCACCGTAGTTGGTGGTGGCCACGACAATGCCTTGCTCAGCTGCCCAGCGAACGAACGGTGGAGCATCCATGGGGTCAATGCGGCAGGCCTCCGCCGCCTTGTCGCGGATGTTGGGGGCGTGACCGATGCGGACGGCGAGCGCGCCGTTGCGTCGCATGCCGACGACGAGGTTGTCAACGGCGGCATTGCTGTCGGCGGTGACCAAGACGCTGTGGCCGGCCTTGGACAAGGCCATGGCGAGGTGCACCAGCGTGTGGGTTTTGCCCGTGCCCGGAGGACCATGAACCAGGCGGACACGCCCGCCCTGCAGGACATTGTTGATGGCCTCTTGCTGGGTCGGCGTCAGATTGGGCAAGGAGAGCCCTTGGTCAATGGTCTTGCCTTCCACTTCGCCCAACAAGGCAGCGCGAATGAGGCCATCCGGACCATCATCCATGCGCGTGGTGGCGGACATGGCTTGCTGCGCCCCATGCACCGCGGAATGGTACGCTTCGAACACCTTGGCGTCGAACACGAGATTGACCGTGATGCGATTGGGCAATCGGTACGGTGGTCCGTTGGGGACCTCGATGGTTAGGCTGCGGTGCGTGATCTTGGAGACCAAGCCGCGGCACAATTCGTCCCGCTGTCGGGTTTCCACAAGGGCCACCTCGGAGCCAGGGCTGATGTTGGTGGCCGGGAAGCGCCCGCGCTTGGACTCCAAAACAACCGTATCCCGGTCGCGGTGGACCACGGCCAATTCCGGCAAGCAGACGCCTTCGCGACGGCGCTCGCGTTCCGGCTGCTTTCCGTGCATCTTGGCCAAGAATTCGCGTTCGTGTTCTTCGGCGACGCCCAACGCATCGTTCCATTGCCGCAGCACCCCGAGGGCCGCTTCGCGGTTGCCATCGGCAATCTTGGTGGTGTCATCAATGGGACGCAGCTGGGTGTCATCCAAGGGCCCTTGCAGGCGGTGACGTTTGCAATACGCAGTCGCGGCCTCCAGCAGGAGGCTGGACGGGAAAATGAAGCGCAGCTCAGGGTAACGCCCCCACGCAGTGACCAAGTCTCCCCGTTGGGCCGCGTTGGCCAAGAGCATGAAGGCCCGGCCGCGCCAGGCGTGACGCCGGGCATCGTACAGGCTTGGATGGGGCAAATCGGGCACCGAGGGGGTGAATCCAGGGTGCGCCAAACGCAGGAGCGCCGCAGGGCCTTCCTCGGCTGCAACAAGCAATGCAGCTGCCAAGCCGCCGCTGGTGCGAGCCGCTGCTTGCACGCGGTCCGGAGTGATCTTTCCCCCTTCGCTGGCCACGCGGCAAGCCTCTTCGACGACGCCAGCAATGTTGTGCAAGTCATCCACAGGAATGCCGCGCAACGCAAGGGCCACGCCAACAAGAATCTCCAGTTCTTCAGGAACCATGGCCGCGCCAGGGTCTTCCGCCAGCAACAGGGCGATGGCGACTCGATCCAACTGCCGCGCGCTCTGGGCCCAGCGGTCTTCCCAAGGCGGCATGCGGCACACGTCGGCCGGAACCGGCAACACCACGACGTCCTCGATGGAGGCGGCGCCTTGCATGGTTTTCCACCCGATGGTGGCCACGCGCAGCACGTCCCGGACACCCAAGGACGGGTCGGCCAAGAGCCACCCGCTGGGCGGAGCATCGTACGTTTCCGGCAATTCAGCCATGGTGGCTGTGGTGGCGCCCCGGATGGGTGCGCCTTCGTGAACAATGACGGTTTCCGGAGCCGCTTGGGCACGGGCGATGGCCACGTCCCGGGCCTTGCCTCGCATGAACGGGGTCGATGGCACGGCCTGAATGCGGGTGGGAATTTCCGTGGAATCCCAGGGCCCAACGGGGCCATGGTCCTTGTTTTCTGCCTTCAGCATCTCCACGTGCAGCTTGTACTGCATGCGCGGCAGGACACCCAGGTCGCGGGCGCTGCTCTCCGTGGCACGGTAGACCAGGGGCCCAAACGCCGGGGCCCACGGACGGCTGACCAGCAAATCCATGGCGGACGGCTGGCGGCTCAGGCAGAACCGCGACGAAAAGGGCGCATCGAGCAGCTTTCGGCCGAAGTCTCGACCGACGCCGTCTGCATCCAACAGGACGAGCAATCCAGTGCTGGCAAACCGGCCCCATTTGGCCAGATCAACGGTTTGCAATTCCTCCATGTCGGCAACCACAAGGCTGCCATCCTGGGTCGGTTCGAGGAAATGATGGTCCACCAAGCCAGTGGGGCTCAGGCCGAACCGCTCGCGCAGGTCCGCCATGATTCCATCCCGCTCGGTGGGCGCACAGGCAATCAGGACGTTCGTGGATTGGCTGGCTTCCAGCAAGTCCGCCACGACGGCGAAGCCCAGGTCCCCGAACGGGAGTCCCGGGCTCAACGAAACCAGTCCGCTGCGGCCGCCTTCCCGCCATGCTTCGAAGGCATCGCGCTGCCAAGGGAAGGTCAGGGTGGGTCGTTCCATGGCCGCCTGGGCCCGGGATTCACCGCGTGCACGGTTGGCCGCGGCACGCGCCTCCGCTTGCGAAACAGCATCCGCTCGGCAATCCGCGCAGGTGCGGGCCAGATTGCCATGTTCGCAATAGCTCGGCATAGGTATCGGCGGGAGCCCAAAGGCTCAACCGCGGGGGGGCGACGAGAGAGGACCCAGTTTCGTAACGCAGTCTGGGCTGCAAGGATAGGGAGTGGGGGACAGCGATGCGATTTCCCGTTGGCTCGCGCACAACAGTACAAGACGCAACGTGGACCTGCTTAACTTCCGTGTTCGGAATGAGAACGGGTGAACCAGGTCGCTATGGCCGTCCGCCCACGAATGTGATGTGAGCGAATCGAACGTCATAGACGTTGACTCAATTTGTATGACAAGTACATACGCAGTCTATTGGAAACAGAAACGCCGGAAGACGTTCTTCGAAGGAAGAACACCGGAGATTCACTGGTGTTAGTATGGACGGTTCGTAACGGCGGGCTGAACACCTCGTTGCCTCGGTGCGTACACCCCCGTCCGATCAAACCCATCTTCTATGGGAGTCCTACGATGGCTCGTCTCAGGGTCGGTTTCACGCTTAGATGCTTTCAGCGTTTATCCATTAGAGCGTGGCTGCCCTGCGGTGCCTTGTCAGACAACAGGTAGACCATTGGCTCCAAGGC
>JBFJWV010000211.1:0-3214 GCA_041623515.1 Thermoplasmatota archaeon
CCACCAACGGCGGGTTCTCCTTTGCAATCTCCGGCAACATCGTTCCGGACGATGGCCTGATGGACCTGGTATTGTTCGGCCGCGGCGCATGGAGCATGCAGTTCGCGCTCAATTGCACCGGCGCCTTCGACGTGGTCACCAGCCAGTCCGCAAATCTGGTGGCGTTGTTCTCCGGGCTTAACATGGATGGAGCAGCGGCTGCCGGCCTCGTGGGTGGAGCGACCGCCGCCGGCCGCTTGGACGTGAACACGTTGGAGCATGCGCAGGCATGGCTGGCAACCTCCGGCGACGGTGAGGGCACTTGGTCCGTTTCGCACCCCAATGGCACTTGGTCGCGGGAATGGTCGAACTGGATGCTCGGCAGCGGTCGCGCAGAACTCCACACCGTCGCTGGACCTGCGGGCCTGTGGCAGTTCGAATTGATGGACGCCCATGCCACCATTCGCCAGCCTTGGGCTGCCGTGACCGAGGAATTCCAGGATGTCAACGTCTTGACGTCGTGGTCAGAGTGAGTCAATCACAGCCTGCACCGCATCCTGGACGGATCCGGCAACGCGGTAAGCCGCCTTGTCATTGATGGGGTCATTGTCGCCGCTGGCAACAGCAACGAGGGTTCCTGCTCCAGCCACGGCCTCAAGCATCTCCAACGAGCCGGTGCATCCGACGCCCACGACGAGTTTGGCAGCGGATGTCTTGCGGTCCAGGACGCCGATGATGGGATCGCTGTCGCTGAGTCCGCGGTCGACGACCGCTTGCGTGACGCCAAAGACGGCATTCAATGCCTCGGCCAGTTTTCGAGCCGCGTCCAAATCATTGGTGCCGCGAATGCGCGCGCCGGCAACCACCACCCGCTCCGCGGTTTCGACCGTCGGCACGGGCGGGTCATTGTGGCCGAGGACTTTGACATCGGCGACCTTGCCCACGTCAATGTCCAGGTCGTGGATCTTGGTCGTGGCGTACGGGTCCTCCATGGGTGCGCGAAACAGACCGCGCTGCACGCTCACGAATGCAGGCGCGGCCAGCATTTCCGTGACGATGCGGAATTCGGGGTTTTTGCCTTGATGGACCACCCGCGTGGTGCGCTCCATGGTGTCGATGGACACCTCACTTGCGCCCAGGGCAAAGCCGGCGCCCATGCGGTTGGCTGCATACGGAATGATGGCGTCGCCGCTGCGTGATTGGAAAGCAAGCACCAATTCGGGGCGGCGCTTGCGCACCGCTTCAGCCACCACCGTGGCCGTTTGATCCAGGGGCGCGTAATCAGGCACCGCAACCCGGTACACGTTGTCAACGGGGTACTTGCCCAGAGTTTCCGTGGCCGCGTCCAGGTCGGTGCCAATGAGCAAGACCTCCACGCGGCAGCCCAATTCGTCCGCAAGGTACCGCGCATGTCCAACGAGGCTCAACGTCTCGCCGTACACACCGGTCTTGGTGGCGCGCCCAATGACCATGATGTTGCGCCAATCTTCGCTTGCGACATCCACCAGTTCCGACGCATCGTCGTCGCCCGGCTCGTCCATGCCGTACATGTCGGCAAAGCCCCAGCCGTCGTCGCTCATGCACCCGCCTCCGGAACCAAGCTGCGGCTGCGCAAACGGCGCACCAAGGTGGCTCCATCCACTTCTTCCAACGTGTCCGAGGCAATTTTGACGGCCTCGATTCGCCGACGCTGCGTCAGCGGCTTGGCCACGGTGTACGCATCCGCTTGCACGCGCAGAACGCCCTGGTTCTGGAACGCGGCGCGAATGCCCCAAGCCGTTGGGTAACTTGGTGCAACGCTGCCGGCCAAGAACACGGAAGGACGCGGGAAGGTCAGCTCGTAGTCGCCGAAGATGGATTCGTATTGAATCTTGAATCGGTCACCTTCCAACTCGATGGCGCGCACGCCGATGGCCAAGGGCAAACGCAATTGGCCAGCCACGGCCGCAAGCGCACCGCTGAATCCGGCCAATGAACTGTGCGCTGGACCCACAATGGCATCGAAGGGGCCGTGTTGCTGCACAACGTCTGCGATGGTCGCCGCGCGCGTCGACGGGTCGCTCACGTTCGCGTCAGCGCCCTCGATGAGAATGGCTTGGTCCAACCCGTGGGCAAGGGCCTCGCGCAGCACGCTTTCCCCGTCGCCCTTGTCCACATGAACCGCAATGAGCTCGGCTGCACCGCCTTGCTGCAGTTGCTTGGCCAAGCTGATGGCACGCACGCTGGGCTCACTGAGGATGCGCTCCAGCCCCTCGGTGTCGAGGGTGCCCGTGCTGCGTCGCACCCGCATCCTTCCGTGGAACGCTCCAGTCACGGGCACCAAGACGCGCAAAGGTTTGCTCATTCGTGGGACCCCCGCTGCAGCAATTCCCGCGCGATGATCATGCGCTGAATTTCGTTGGTTCCTTCGTAGATTTCCGTGATGAATTGGTCACGAACGCCGCGCTCAATCTTGTAGCGCGCCTTGAGGCCGTCGCCGCCGAAAATCTCGATGGCCTTTTCGCTGGCACGCCCGGCCATTTCGCTACTGAAAATCTTGGTCGCCGCCGCGGCCCGCGACACTTTTTCGCGCAAGCTTCGCGGAACCGGATCGCCGGCTGCGATGCGGTGATAGTAATCGTTGGTGAGCGCGGCAGCATGGTAAACCGCGTACTCGCAATGGTGGATGTCCGTGGCCATGTCGGCAAGCATCCACTGGATGGATTGGTTCTTGCCAATGGGCTTGCCAAACCGCTCACGCACGTTCACCCGGTGAATCGCATCCTCGACCAGGCGCTTGGTCGCGCCCATGGTCGCGGCAGCCAAACCCACCCGGCCGCCGTCCAGGGCGGTGAGGGCAACGATGAATCCTTCGCCGACTTTTCCGAGGATGTCATCCTTGGGGACGCGGCAGTTTTCGAACACCAGTTCCGCGGTGTTGCTGAAGCGAATGCCGAGCTTGTCCTCGATGGTCCCGACGCGCATGCCGGGATTGTCCTTGCCCACGATGAACGCGGTGACGCCGCCGTGAGCGCCCAAGGCAGGGTCGGTCACGGCAAAGACGACCAGGTAGTCGGCAAAGTTTCCGTTGCTGCACCAAATCTTGGTGCCGTTGAGGATGTAATCATCGCCGTCCTTTTCGGCGGTCAACTTGATGGACGCGGCATCGGAGCCTGCCGTCGGTTCGGTCAACGCGAACGCCGTGATGGCTTTGCCTTCCGCAACGGGGCGCACGTAGCGGTCACGTTGTTCTTCG
>JBFJWV010000212.1:0-3214 GCA_041623515.1 Thermoplasmatota archaeon
CGTGCTCCGGCCCGCAGGGGATGCCGTTGCGTTGCGCGTGGTAACCCGCAATCGCTTCGCGCAGCGCCGGGATGCCCGGGCCTGGCGTGTACTTTGTGTAGCCCGCATCCAGCGCATCCTTGGCTGCTTGCTTGACATGGTCCGGCGTATCAAAATCGGGTTCGCCAACGCTGAAGCCGATGACGTCGTGGCCTGCCGCTTTCATTTCGGCGACCTTGCCTGCAATGGCAACGGTAGCGCTGCCAACGATGCGGTCCATGCGGGGAGCAAATCCGGGCACGGGATGGCACTTGGGCGCCACCTGATAGCCGCATCGCCCGGAGCCGAAACGTCATTAATTTCGATGGCACAGGCCGACCTGTGCCCACGTTCACCGTGTTCAAGACGGAGACCTGCCCGTACTGCACGCAAGCCAAGGGCTTCCTTGATGCATTGGCGGAAGCGCGACCGGACGTCAGGGTCCAATTCGTGGATGCGAATCAAAACCCGGGTCAATTCCGCGCGGTGGCGCGTGCCGTGGGGCGCTCCACAGTTCCCCAGATTTTCTTGGACGACAAATACATCGGGGGCTGGAACGAACTTGCGGGCGCCGCCAGTTCGGGCAAGTTGGACGCGTTTCTGGCGGGCCAAGAGTGGAAATCGGCACCCACCAAGAAACGGTGGTTCCGGCGAAAACAGGATTGAAAAAAGTGGAGAAGGGTTAGCGGAGCCCGCGCGTCATGTTCCGACGCGAAATGCGAACACGTCGAAGGTTGGTTGGTTGGCTGTGCCAGCGGATGGTGGCTGTCTGTTGCTGGCGTTACGCAGTGGTGGGTGGTGTCATGCTGCGCGCGGACTCCGGGGTTGATGCGGATTCAAACCGGGGCGGTTGCAATGCCCCCGAGAATTTGCAGGATGGCGCCAATGCCTGTGTCGGGCGCCGCATCAGCTGCGCAGGCGCTGATGCATCCTGCATCGAATTGGAAGGTCACCGGTTGCGGTGGCAGGGCAATGGTCACGCCGGAGGGCGGAATGACGCCTTGGCCCAGTGCACTGAGGTTGAGTTCGTTGACCACGTCACCGGCCAAGCTCAAGTCGGCAACCACTTCGGTCCCGACGGCCGTGATGGCATGGGCATCCAAGGACAAATCCGGGATGGCGGCCGCGAGACTGCCCACCCATTGGGTGAACTGGGTCTTGTCGAGCACGGCCGGAGCGGTTTGATCCTCGTACACGAAGTCGTTGGCAAGTAGGGGGCCAAGGGCTTCCACGTCGCCGCTCCCAACGGCTGCGAAGAATTCCTCGACAAGTTCAATGTTCGTCATTTGCAATCACCTATGGACCGCCAGGCAAAGCCTGTTGCGCGGATGGCATTGGATTGTACGGCGTGGGTTCAACAGTTCCCCAAAAATCAGCGGCCTCTCAATCGCCGGGTCGTGGATTCGCCCATGCAAGAAACTGGCGTCCGCGCGAAAATTGCGGACTAAAAATCCACTGCAACAGAAGGCAATGCCACGGGGTCGACCTCGAAAAACTCCTGCTCGCGCGGTTTGAACCATTTTGCAAAGAGGTTGCCGGGAAACGGGCGCGTTGCATCGCGGTGGTCGCGCACGTTGCCATTGTAGAACCGTCGCGCCGCCTGAATGCGGTCTTCGGTTTCGGCCAATTGATCTTGCAACTTCAGGAAACTGCGGGACGCCTTCAGTTCTGGATAGGCTTCGGCCACGGCCAAGAGGCGGCTCATGGCCGGGCCCAGTCGCGCCTCGACATCTTGGGCTTCTCGTGGCTGAAGGTCCACCTTGGATTGCAGCGCCCTCGCCTCCGTGATGTCTTCGTTGACGGATTTTTCGTGGGCCGCGTATCCTTGCACGGTGCGAACCAGGTTGGGAATCAACTCATGGCGGCGCTTCAATTCGGTTCCCACATTGCTCCAGGACTCGTCGCACCGGTTCTCCAAGACCTTGAAGCGATTGTAGAAGTGAATGGCCGCCACCCCGAAAATGATCAGGGGGATTGCTGCAAGGATGAGCCAGCCGTTCACAGGGCAACCAGTGCGTCTTGGTTCAAGACGGTTCCAGGTGCTTGGGAAGGAGCTCAAGGAACTGGCCCCCGGCCTTTGCCAGTGGCGCTGCACGCTCCCCTTTGAGCGACCCGCCTGTGAAGAGAACGAGACGCTGGCCCTGCCATTGCCAATTGGCCTTGGGTGCTGTCAGCAAGAACTCCATCATGCGCGGATGGATGGCATCGTAGGCGAACCGGCGGCTTGCGCACTTGACCCAAAACTTGCGACTGAATTCATGGGACTCAAAATCGATGTCTTCGCCACCCAGGGCATCGACCAGCTTGTGGCCCCAATGTTCGTGCTTGAAGCGAAGGTTTGGGGCCGCATATGGGGCTTCCAATACGCACACGCAGAAGTTGTGGATGTTCTCGCTGTCCTTCGTTTTGGTGCGGGATTGGTGCTGAAAAATGCGGACCTCCGCATCGCCCATTCGGCGCCGGTACCCATCGAAGGCGCGGTGCCCGTAGCCAGGCCCCCAGGCTTCGAACTGGGCGAGCCAGCCCAGCTCCGCAGCGGCATCGTAGGCCAGCCAGCCGTTCGCCGCCGCCCAAGCGGCCAGCTTCTTTCGACGTCGCCGGTCCGCTAGGATGACCCAGACAATCAATCCGGCGACGGCTGCGATTCCAAGTGCAACCCACAGCGCCACAAACACACGCGGCGATTCCGCTGCCAGTACATAGAGAAATCAAAAGAGAGGAGAAGGAAAGGAAAAGGGAGGTGCGTCCTGCTTAGAGCAGGATGCCGCCAACGCTGGCAATGAGGCCGGCGAAGATCAAGGACACCGTGTTGATGACCTTGATGAGGGCGTTGATGCTGGGACCGGCGGTGTCCTTGTAGGGGTCACCGACGGTGTCACCAACAACCGCGGCTTCGTGAGCCGGGCTGCCCTTGCCGCCGTGGAAACCGTCTTCCACGTGCTTCTTGGCGTTGTCCCAGGCACCGCCGCCGTTGGCCATGCTCAAGGCGAGCATCAGACCGCTGACGAGCACACCAATGAGCAGGCCACCGAGAGCGAGGGGACCGAGCAAGAAGCCAACAATCAGGGGCGCAGCGACCGCAAGGACGCCGGGCATGATCATTTCCTTGAGGGCCGCCTTGGTGACGATGTCCACGCAGGTGCCGTATTCGGGCTTGGCCTTGCCGCTCATGATGCCCTTGATGTCGCGGAATTGC
>JBFJWV010000213.1:0-3150 GCA_041623515.1 Thermoplasmatota archaeon
CCAACGCCATCGCCATCCGTGTCAGCCCATTCACTGGGGTCGTCCGGGAATGCATCCGTGTCGTTGCCGACGCCGTCACCGTCGCGGTCGCTGTCGCAACCGTCGGGGGTTCCGTCGCCGTCCATGTCGTCGTGGTCGTTATGGCCGGGACAGACATCGTGGATGTCCGGAACACCGTCGCCGTCCGAATCCGGCAACACTTCGCCGAGGGTGATCACCAAGCGGCTGGGCACTTCGTCCGTGCCCCAGCTCCAGGTGGCAGGCATGTTGGTGCACGCACCGAATTGCAAGGCGAGACCATGGTAGGTGCCCGCCGGGATGTCGAGTGTGAATTCCCATTCATCGAGCAAGTCGTTGCTGAATCCGGTGCCGGTGCCATCGCCACCGTTGTCGAACGCTTCGCGGTGCGTGGCCACTTCGATGCCTTCGCCATCGAATGCGGTAGCAAAGAGGTCACAGCCGAGGGCCGGATTGACGTGCCAAGCATAGTCCACGAACACGTGCACGCGGACGCTGTCCACGGGCTCAATGGTGATGGTTTCCGCCGTGGCAAAGGTGGGGTTGAGCATGTTGCCATGCACGCCTTGGTTGCCGATGGCTCCCGTGGTGTGCCAGGTTTGGATGCCGCCATTGCCCTCCTTCGAAAGTTCCCAGTTCGTGTGCAGGTTGTAATCGCCGTCCACACTGAAGGGGTCGGTGATGAACACGGAGCGGCCGTCGCCCACAAAGTGGTACGCGACCTCGTCGCCGTTGTCCGTGTCGCATCCGTTCGGGATGCCATCGCCGTCGCGGTCTTGGAAGTCGTCGTGGCCGGGACAGACATCGCTGTTGTCGCCAACGCCATCCATGTCACTGTCGGCCCACTCGGAGGGGTTGTTGGGGAAGACGTCATTGACGTTGTCCACGCCATCGCCGTCCCGGTCGCTGTCGCAGCCGTCGGGCGTACCGTCGCCATCCATGTCTTTGGTGTCGTCGAAGCCGGGGCAGACGTCGTTTTCGTCATCGACGCCATCGCCGTCATCGTCCGGGTTGCCCGTGCCGAGGGGATCTGCCTCGTTGATGGGGTCCATGTCGAACGTGTCGGCATCCGGTTCGTTGCAATCGTGGTCGTACCAGTCGCCGGGGTCTTGGTGAACAAAGCCGCCGCCGGGGTTGCTGCTCTTGCCGGGTTGGCCGAGCATGTAGCCGTAGGTGGCTTCGAGGGCCAGGATGTTGAGGCTGCTGACGCACAGCACGCGGCCGGGGTCGTGGCCGTCGTTCTCGTAGCTCATGATGTCATCCGCCGGGTAGCGAATGGCGGAGAAGTCCAATGCGTCGCCAACGTGGCCAATGCCAATGCAGTGACCGAATTCGTGGCTGTTGAGGTCGAAATGAGTGCGCTTCGCGTTCTCGGTGTTGCCGCCGAGGGTGCTGCCGTTGATGACGAAGCACGTGCTGCCGCCATTGCCGCATTCTTCCCGGTAACTGCCCCAGGAACTGCCGGGGTGCTGGTGGTAGCCGGGCAGGGTCTGCACTTCATCCCAGGAGGACATGCCCGCGAATGGACTGGGAGCTCCGTGGCACACGTACGCGCCGAAGTAGTCCATGGGCTCCATGCCGACGCCGGCGTACGCCAGAGGCACCAGTTCGCTGCTGACAATGATGATTTCCGGGTCTGTGAGCGCGGCCGGCGGAATGTAGTCGTTGCCCAGGGTGTAGCGGTTGATGCTGAGGCCCTCAGTCAACCAAGCGGGACCCAACGCATCGATGCCATCAATCCACATGTCCACGGATTCCTCCAGGACCTCGATGCCTTGCGTCGGGAACGGCGAGGGCGGCGGCAGGATGATGACATCCAAGTTGGTTTGATCCATCGTGTACAGCAAGTACTCGTGGTAGTTTTGGTCCGTGAAGTCGGGCGTTGTGTCAACGGGCTCCGCTGCGGCAACCAAAGGAGCTGACAGCGTCAGCGCTAGCAAAATCGTGAGCAATTGAGTTTTCAAAGCGACCACCAGTCAAACGACCCGCTAAGGGGCGAACCAGCCGCCGATTTGGACAGACCCTATTGAACACTTCCGTGCATTTCGGATGGAAACCCCAGGATTGGCGGGGACAAAGGCCCGCTCAGTAGGACAATGTCACGATGCGCTTGCCTTCACTGGCCGGTTGGAATTGCGGCCCTCCGTCGTGGTTGACGTACACGATGTGCTCCACGGTGACCGGCGCCACTTCGTCTTTGTAGGGAATGGCCACGCCGACGGTTGCCTTGGTCCCGTCCACTGCGAAGGTCACATCCACCCCGTAATCGATGACCTGCGTCGATTGGAGGATGAAGGGTTGCTGGGTTCCGTACACCGCATTGTACGGCCCGTCGTTGCACGACGACTGGGCATGGGTGGCGAGTCGCGCCCACGTATCGCTGTGAATGCAGAGGAAACCCGGCGCTTCACTTTCGATGGTGAGGTCCTTGTTGTAATCGAACCGCGGCACGTTCTGATCTTTGCCCGTTTCCGGGTCGTTCCCGCCAGAGGGATGGGAGTAGGAGATTTGCAGGGCCGTTGACCAACCGTTCACTTCGGCGCCCGCCGGCAACGCGCGCAGGGGCAAATAATGCGGCAAGCGCACGCCGAACGATTGCAGGAGAACACTGATTCCATCCGCGTGGCCGTCGCCGTTTTCATCATCCTCCCAGCGGCCGTCGATGGGGCTGACGTCCACCGGGACCCAACCGCCTTGATTGCCAACGGGACCTGCGTAGAATTCGACCCAGGCGTGGAAGCCATTCACGGTCCCCGCAAGGTATCCCGTCACGAGCCGCGCGGGAACACCTGCGGCCCGGAGCAGTGAAACGTACGTCCCGGCCAAGGAGCGGCAGACGCCGCCGGCAACCCCGTTTCCGGAACCCGAATCGACCAAGCCATCCCGGTCCCTGTCCCGATCCATGGCATCTTCGGTGTCCAAGATGACGTCGCGGGGTGCCATGAGCGTGTCCGAGGAAAGTCGATTGTCGTCGTACTCCAGGTTGTCATACAACCAACGGTACAATGCCAGAGCTGCATCCATGGACGTCATGGATGGCGTGACCACCTCATTGACAACGTTGCGAACCGCAGGGTCGTTGGGCGTGATTCCGTGGCCGGAGCCCAGGTAACCTGGTTGCGCGGCTCCCGC
>JBFJWV010000214.1:0-3122 GCA_041623515.1 Thermoplasmatota archaeon
GGAGACGGAGGTCTTGGGCGCGTGCTCAATGGCGACACCGTGGAACGTGTAGTCGTCCTTGTCCTCCAGGTCGCCGTTGTGGCCAATGGACCGGGCCATCAATTGGACGGTTTGCTGGAGCGAGGGGTCGCTCTTGCTGCGCACCTGCACATCGTAAATGGCCGCTTCACTGATGAGGCCGGCGCGGTTGCGGATTTCATCCGTTGTGCCTTGCCGGTCCGAACAATCGCCGTCCGTGAGCCATCCAAGTTCCACGTAAACGTAGCCAACGGAGCGGGCGGGAACCGTGATTTCGGGGAATGACGTGGCTCCACCATTCCTTGGCGACTCCGGCAACTGCGTATTGCCGCTGAGCAAGCTCGGGTCTTGACGCAGGTTCACGCGCCACCCGTCCGGGTTTCCACCGTCGTCGCAACCGCCACTTCCGGTGGTGTCGGTGACCGTATACGTTTGGCCGTCCGGACCCACTTGGGACCCTTCCAGGGAATCCCACAGCCCCGTGACTGTGTACGTGTCCGGCAGGTGGCCGGTGTTGGCCACTTCCACCCGGAAGAGGGCCGATTGATCGAAGCCGGAATCATCCACCCAAGCCACCGCGCCACCATAGCACACAGCTGGGGTGGCGCCTGGGCAGAACCTGTCAAGGTGCCACCTCGGCGTGGATGCAACCGTCGTGCCGCGCTGCGGGAATTGAGGGTCACCGCTGGGCTTGTCGCTGACCATACCGACGGCCTGCACGTTCAGGCCGCGGTTCACGACGACGGTGTATTCGACCACGGCCGAATCCAACACCGTGGCGTCGCCGACGCGAATGGCGCTCACCGTAACGGGCACCTTGGTTCCTGCTGCCGCCGACTGGGGCGCTTGGACGGTGAGAATCAAATCATCGATGCTCTGGGCACGAATGGAGCCGAAACTGGGATTGACGCTGGCCACCCAGCCAGGGTTGCCTGCCGGGACCGTGGCCACGTAGGTGTAATGGTCCAAGGCAGGTCCCTTGTTGGTGACGGTGACGTCATTGAGCAGCAGCTTCTGACCGGGCTGGATGGTCTGGGCGGTAACCGGGACCTTGACATCCACTTCGCGCGTGTTGTCCGCGGTGATTCCCGTCGTCAGCTGCAAGGGCGCGATGGTGACTTCGCTGGGGAAGCGGCTGATGAAGGACAACGTCACGGTCTTGGAATCCAGGACCGTCGCCGAGGTTGGCGGGGTGACGGTCAAGGTGAAGACGCTCTCGCCGCCGTTGGCCCGAAGGAAGTGGCTGCGCTGGCTGAGCGAGCTCTGCCAGTTGCTGCCCGGGCTGGTCGCATGCACGGTGATGGTGTCGTCTTCGGCACCGTTGTTGGTGAGGGTGACCCGGAAGTCCGTCGGTTCCCCGGCCTTGACCAGGCGGCTGGAAAGGCCTTCCAAGGAGGCTGAAACGGATTTCAGGCCAAACGTGACCACGGGAGCGGCGGTCACGCCGAATTTCTCGGAGAAAACTTCGAAGCGGTATTCGCCGTTTGGCAGCGCGTTGGTGCCACCTGGGTAGGCCCACTGCATGCGGTAAACGTTCAGGCCATCTCCTTCATTGGTTGGCAGCGGGATTTGCCGAATGTGACTGGCGCCGTTGATGCAAGCGCCGCAGGAGCTCTGGCTCTCGTGGAAGCCATCGTCCAGGAAGCCACCATCGTGACCGTCGCCGGTGAATCCACGGGCGGCCGCACATGGAGCGTCGCCACTTCGGTCATTCCAACGCAGCGGTTCGCAGCGCGGATTGAGAATCTGAATTTGTTCCGGGAACTGTTGTTCGCGGTTGTCTCGGCTGCCGTCTTGGCCGGTGCCGCTGGTGCCGTCAACGTATGGCCACACGGCGGGCGAACGGCCGGTCAGCGGGTCGCCCAAGTCGCGGATGCGAACCTGCATGTCCCGGTGCCCCCAACTGTGCTGATCTTGGTAGTCCCGGGGCTGCGGCATGGAGCGGTTGTAGTCGTTGTAGTCCGGCCACGCGCTGGCGTGAGCGACGACGGTGGTGAAGCGGCGCTCGGATGCCTGCGTCTTCGAGGCGTCAGGGAGGCCAGCAACGCGCTGCCCGTTGACATTCTCCACCCAGCTCGTCAGGCGGGCTGAATCCGACGTGACGTCAATGCGACTGTCGTACGGATTGCTGTCAAAATGAAGCACGCACGAAGCGCCGGGGATATCCGGCACGAATTCAAACTCAAGAATCGAGCCCGCCTTCACCAATCGACCATTGGACAGGGCCGGGCTGCCGATGTCCACGGAACCCTGGTACACGCCCACGGTCGGATCGTCCACCAGGTCCGCGGAGGATTGGCCGTCCGGCTCCAACGCGAAATCGCGCACCTTGCTCTTCGCGCCGTTTTTGTCAACTTCCCAAACGGAGACATCAATGAAAATCAACCCGGTCCCGTCCCGTGCCACTTCAGTGGGATTGGAGCAGGTCGCGTGGGCACGCCCCGCGAGGCCATAGATCCGGATGTCTTCGGTGAGCGGCTTGGTGGTGGGGAACTTCGCCGTCTCGTCCGCGACCCCGAGGACGTTCACGATGGTCACGCGGTTGTTCTCCGGCGCCGAGGCGTCGTTGGCAACGTGGAAAATGCCGAGCGGGTCAAAGATGCGAACGTCATTCACCGGCGGCTCATAGTCAGCGAACCCTTCCGTGAATTCCGAACCCAGCGGGAACTCGCCCGGGGGCGTGCTGATGTCCGCATGCAAGTGAAGGCGAACGGTTTCCGCCATGGGCGTCCACTTGGTGGCAGGCAACGTGTTTCCCGTGGCGGCCTCAGCCGCAGCGCGGTGATCGGAGCTGATTGGGACACTTTGGCCCATGGAAATGGGCGCCAGCATGGCAATCATGAACAGAGCGGCAACGCCCACGTGAGCGTACCTGCGTGCAAATCGGAACTTCGACATTGATTCCACCGTTGGAACAGGATTCCAGAGGCTGGTACCCTGTATTCGGGTTTGCGTGGATTTGAGGCTTTAAGTCCTTTTCGATGCTATTGGCGTCGCCAGCGGGCCGCCCCCAAGAGGCCGACCAGCGCCAAACCGGCGCCTCTTCCGGGTGTTGGGAGGCTGGGTTCGTCGGGTTCCTCCACCACGACGGGCGGTTCGGTGAC
>JBFJWV010000215.1:0-3115 GCA_041623515.1 Thermoplasmatota archaeon
CATTCACGACTCAACGCCCGAGCAGCTGGACGCATGCATCGGCGCTGCCCATGACGCGTTCTTGCTTTGGCGCACCGTGCCCGCACCCAAGCGCGGTGATTTGGTTCGGCGCTGGGGTGAAGTCCTGCGCGAACGCAAAGAGCCCCTGGGCAAGCTGGTCAGCCTGGAAATGGGCAAGAGCCTGCAGGAAGGCTTGGGCGAAGTGCAGGAAATCATCGACATTTGCGACTTTGCCGTTGGCTTGAGCCGCCAACTGTACGGCAAAACCATGCACAGCGAACGCCCCCAACACCGCATGTACGAACAGTGGCATCCGCTGGGCGTTTGCGCCGTTGTGACCGCCTTCAATTTCCCTATGGCCGTCTATGGCTGGAATGCGGCGCTCGCGCTCGTATGTGGAGATTCGGTCATCTGGAAGCCTAGCGAGAAGACCCCACTGACGGCCGTTGCATTGCATCAATCCCTGGCCGACGTGGCTGCTGAGATGGGTCACGCAGGCATCGCCACGCTGGTCCAAGGCGCGGCCGACCCCATCGGTGAACAACTCATTCACGACAAACGCATCCCTCTGGTATCCGCCACGGGCTCGTGCCGGATGGGCTACCGTGTTGGTGAGGTCACCGCGAAACGGATGGCTCGCAGCATTCTGGAGCTGGGTGGCAACAACGGAATCATCGTCGCGCCCAGCGCGGACATGGATTTGGCCATCCGGGGCATCTTGTTTGGCGCCGTGGGAACGGCAGGCCAGCGCTGCACCAGCACGCGAAGGGTGTTCCTGCATTCCAGCATCAAAGACGCATTCATCGACCGGCTAACCAAAGCCTACGGACAAGTCACCGTCGGCGACCCACTCGACAGCAGCAATCTCATGGGCCCGCTGATCGACGAGGCGTCAGTCAACATGTTCGCGGGTGCCGTCACCCAGGCACAGGACCTGGGCGCCACGCTGCTCGCCGGCGGGGGAACCCTGCCAAAGCTCGGCAAGTGCTACGTCGAACCTGCATTGTTTGATTGCACGTCCATCGGATTCCCCAACTTCCCGCTTGCTCAAGAGGAAACCTTTGCGCCGGTGCTGTACGTGTTCAGCTACGACACGCTCGACGAAGTCATAGCTTACCACAACGGCGTGCGCCAAGGCCTCAGCAGCGCCATTTTCACGACCGACTTGCGCGAAGCGGAGACGTTCCTAAGCGCTGCAGGCAGCGATTGCGGCATCGCCAACGTCAACATCGGCACCAGTGGCGCGGAAATTGGAGGCGCTTTCGGCGGCGAAAAGGAAACGGGTGGCGGACGGGAATCCGGCAGCGACTCCTGGAAGCAGTACATGCGGCGCCAGACAAACACCATCAACTGGGGCAATGACTTGCCCTTGGCCCAAGGCATTGAGTTTGACTTCTGAGAGCGAACCCGGCCTTCGCCTCGTCATGCGGCTGGCGGCCGGCGCCGGCGCGACCGTTCTCGGCGTGCTGGCGCTCATGGTTGAGCCACTGCCGGATTGCTTGGAATGGTGTGCCATTGAGGTGGTGGTGCTGGTGGCCTTCATGCCCTTGGTGGGTTGGCCGGCCGTTGTTCCGGACCGGTGGATAGGCCGCGGGGACGCACCGCTGGTCAGCGCGTTTGTCGTGACGGCGCTGGCGCTGTCGGTGGCGTTGGGAGGCGCAGCCATCTTTCGAATCATCGCCTGGACCGCAGCAGGCACGCTGTTGGTTCACTGGATGGTTTGGCGCACCATCATCCGACGACGCGCCGCGGATGCTGCCCTAGAGCGTGCCTAGCTCCGACGCCGCAGTGCGAGCCCCAGCAAACCAATGAGTGCCAGCGGCAGCACGAAGCCAGGGCTGTCGTGGTTGTCGTCGGCACCGTGGTCCAAGGGTTCCACGTTTCCTGAATCCAGCACGGCAGCATCCTCAGGTGATGGGGGCAACAAGTCGCCCATGTCGGGAACCTCGACGGGTTCAGGGAGAATGCCAACCAGCGCGTTGCCGTCCGCCACCAATTGCGCGGTGAACGTGGTGCGGCCCCAGTTGCTGTCCGGGTGAACACGTTTCTTCCATTCCAGTTCCAGCGGGATGGTGCCTTCATCGAACGATCCCGCCACCGTGATTTGGGTCGCGCCGCCAAATGGCAGTCCGTTCAAGGCAAATTCGCGTCCGGCGATTTCGACGGTGCCGCGGGTGAGGTTGCCCCAGCCTTGGTTCTCTACGGTCACCAGCAGGGCGTCCTCGGAGCCTTCGATGTGGGTCACAACGGGCCAGGCTCCGTACTTTTCCGCGTGCAGCATGCCGTGCATGACGCCGCGCCAGGATTCGATTTCCTGTTGGCGAACGTCCGTGTCCACGACGGGCTGTCCCCATCCGGCGACGGCGCCGCGGCCGCTCATTTCGTAGCTCCAGCTGCTGGCACCAACCTGGGCGTATCCTTCATCCAGCGTGGTGCCCGCAGCGGGGTAAATGGTGCTCCAGGTTTCACCGCATTGGGACTTCTCGACGTCCAGGGTCAAGTCGGGGAAGACATTGATGCAGATGTTGGAGTACATGTCGAAATCGGGAGCATGGCCCAATTGTTCGGCGCCGTAGGGGTGCAGCCACAAGTTGCCGCAGCAGTGGGTGGATTGCACGAAGTCCGGAGACGTGGTTTGCAAGACGTTGATGACGGCCTGCGTCTCGGGTTCCGATGCTGGCCACGGCCCGGGCCAATTGAGCACGGGCAATTCTTCGACGGTGCCCCATGTCGCGGGGAAGTTGCGGTTGATGTTGACATCAATGGCGTTGACGCGGCCGAACGCGTGGCTGCCATCTGGGTTGACCATGGGCAGGATGAACACGTGGCGGTTTTCCACGATCCATTTGGCCGTGGCATCGGTTTCGTATTCGTCGAGCAAGAACTGGGCCCACTCCGTGGTGAAGTACACCCCGCTGTACTCGTTGCTGTGCGTGCCGCCATCCAAGTAGATGACTTCCCGCTCATCCAACGGGATGCGGTCGGGGTTGTTGAAGTCCGCAATCTCGAGCAAGTGAAGGTCCAAGCCGGCACGGGATTGGCCCGCGCTGGTCAGGCGAACCAAGCCGGGGTGCTCAGCGGCCAAGCGCTGGACTTCGGCGGTCAGCAAGGGGTA
>JBFJWV010000216.1:0-3076 GCA_041623515.1 Thermoplasmatota archaeon
GTGAGCATTTGGCTAACGACGCGGCGTTCCACTTCGCCTTGCACTTCGTCACGCTTGGGCGCGATGGCGTCCATTTCGTCCACGAAGACGATGCTGGGCGCATTCTTCTCGGCCTCTTCGAACGTCTTGCGCAGGTTCTCTTCGGATTGACCGTAGAACTTGCTCATGATTTCCGGGCCGTTGATGGTGTAGAACTGAGCACCGGCCTCGTTGGCCACGGCCTTGGCAATCATGGTCTTGCCCGTTCCGGGCGGGCCATGGAGCAGAACACCCTTGGGGGGATCGATGCCGAGGCGTTCGAACAATTCGGGGTGCTTCAAGGGGAGCTCAATCATTTCCCGAACGTTCTGGAGTTCGTCGCGCAGACCGCCGATGTCCTCGTACGAAATGGATGGCGCAGCGGCTGCTTGGGCAGCGGCTTCTTCGGAAACCGAGATTTTGGTTTCCTCGTTGATGAGAACGATGCCCTTGGGACTGGTCTGAATGATGCTGAACGGCAAGGCGTTGCCGAACAGGGCGATGTTGGGGACGACCACGATGTCGCCTTGCACGCAGGGGCGCTTCAGGAGGCCGCGCTTGGCGAGCGCATCGATGCCGTCGCCGAACTGAATCTGTTGGTCCTGGTTGATGGCAGGTGCGAGTGTGACGGTCTTCGCCGGAGACACTTCGGCCTTGCGAATGGTGACTTTGTCGCCAATGCCAATGCCCGCGTTCTTGCGGGTCAGGTTGTCGATGTGGATGATGCCCTTGCCTTCATCACCAGGGTGGGAGCGCCAAACCACGGCGGCCGTGGTTTTGCTTCCTTTGATTTCGATGATGTCGCCGGGGCTGAGGTTGAGTTCCACCCGGGTTTGGCCGTCCAAGCGGGCGCGGCCGTAGGAGACGTCTTGTTGCAACGCCTCCACAACACGGAGGGTGGCTTCGGTCTTGGGCATGATTCACCTTAGTTAGGACTTCTACAAAAGGCCAGTGTTCTTGGCCTTCCGTTGGACCGTCCCAGGCCCTCGACATAGGCACCCCAACGTATGACCATACCGTTCGGAGCCACCCCACAATTCCGTCCACCGTGAAGGATGACCTGTCAACCCCAAATGAGGCAAGACGGAAATACGCCATCCTCTCCAGAGCACTTGTGGACACGACGGAAACAGCCGCCCCGCCCCGGGTGGAGTTTCGCAACCGCGCCAGATTCTGGTGGAAGACGTTCATTTTGGCCGCCACCACCATCGCGTTGATCCCCATTCTGCTGTGGCAAAACGAGTTGGCCGCCACCATCTACCTGTGGGCGCTTGTGGCGATCCACGTCATCGGCCTCGCCGTGTTCATCGTCGGAGTCAGCAAGGAAGACATTGCTCCCAGCACCTGGGGATTCGCGGGCCGCATCATCGGACTTGTCACCGTGGGCGTCCTCCTCTACATCGTGAGCAAAGGGCTGCAAACCCCCGCTTCGGGCGCCGTCTTCTGGATCAGCCTCTTCCTGATTTGGGCGGTGCACACCGCCGGTTTGCTCATGCTGCACCTGCGCGGCAGCAAGGAAACCAAGTGTCCGTTCGCCTGAGCGACGACGCATCTTGACGCGGCCAGGCCGGCCCCATTGACACTCCGCCCGGCCCGCCTGCGGACGAACCGCTTATCTACACCCCCCAAGTCGGCCGCCCTGCGCCAGAGGCGGTCCTTATGGGCCGCTAGCTTAGTCTGGTGGAGCACCCGGCTGATAACCGGGAGGTCGACAGTTCGAATCTGTTGCGGCCCACCTCCTCAAACCGTCTCTGGCGCCCCCCTGGGGACGTAGATCAGTTGGAAGATCGCTGCCTTCGCAAGGCAGAGGCCGGGGGTTCAAATCCCCCCGTCTCCACTCGTTTTCACTTCGTTCAACGAGTGGCGACCGTCGGTCGAGGCCGCTGGCCTCGACGCTCCGCGTCTCCACCAGTCCAGCGGACTGGACACGCGTCGTTCAAATCAGACCACCCTCTGGCTCCGCCTGGACCTGTGGCACAGCCTGGATACTGCGCCGGCCTTCTAAGCCGGATGTCGTGAGTTCGAATCTCACCAGGTCCGCTATGAGCAGCACCTCTCGTTTCGTGGATGGTCCCGCCGGACGACTCGACAGCCGATGGCATGGCTCGAAGACCGGCACGCCGGTGCTGCTGTTGCACCCCCACCCATTCCATGGCGGCTCCATGGGAGCCCGTCTCATCTACGATCTCGCCAAGGCACTGGCCGCCGACGGATACCGCGTGGTTCGCTTCGATTTCCGAGGCGTCGGGCGCAGCGACGGAGAATACGACCGGGGCATCGGAGAGACGGAGGACGCCTTGCGCATGTACGATGCCTTGCAGACCTCCAGCGGCACCGAGCCCATCGTCATTGGATTCAGCTTCGGCGGCGGCATCGCCACCAAAGTGGCCGCGGCCCGCGACCCGCCGAAATTGATCTGCATCGCCACCCCCCACACCTTGCGCGATTCCGACCTGCCGTTCACGACCGACGCGCCGAAGGTTCGGTGCCCCGTTCACTTGGTGTATGGCGACCAGGACGAATTGGTGAGCCGCGAATCCGCAGAAGCGCTGGCTGCGTCGTTTGCAGCCCCTCATTGGCATGTGCTGGGTGGGGCCGACCACTTCCTCACACCCACGCACTTGCCGCGCGCCATCGATGCCGTTCGCGCCGCTTTGGCCGAATGACCTTTTGACCTCCCCCGCATCGGACCACCCCTTGCCCGGGACGGATGCGCGCCGCCAGGAAATCGTGGAGCTCTTCGCCACCCACGGTGCCGTCCTGGAACCGGCCCTCGCCGCCGAGTTGGCGGAGGCCCCTGAAGGCCCCGTTCTGGTCCAAACCGTCCTCAAGAACCTCAAGGAAGTCCCATTCCACTTCACGGGAGACATCTGGAACGGGCTCGTCGAACAAAACCAGGATGAAGTGGCCCCGGACCCGGCACCGGGACCGAGCACCGAACAGGCCCTCGCTCGCAAGGAAGCGCTGCGAAAGAAGGCCGCAGCCATTTACGACGGCGGCCACGTGGAATTGGAGACGGCGGACGACGAAGACGAACGCACCGATGACGACGAAGACA
>JBFJWV010000217.1:0-3069 GCA_041623515.1 Thermoplasmatota archaeon
AACCTGCCTCGGGAACGCTCTTCGCGGGCGACACCCTGTTTGCCAATGGCGGGATTGGCCGCGTTGATTTTCCTGATGGCGATGTCAAGCTCCTCTACGAAAGCATCCTGCGCCTGGACAAGCTACCGGTCAAGATTTTGCACAGCGGCCACGGCCCGAGCGAACGTGGCGACGCCGCAACCCGCAGCGTTCGTGGCAGCGTGGCCAACGTCACCAGCTGCCTGAACTAGTCGTCCCAACCATCGTCGTCGTCGGAAACCTTGCGCCAGCGCTCCAACGGATCCATGTCCAAATCCAGGTCCTCAAACTTGAGGATTTCAAGCACGGCCTTGCGCAGTTCATCCATGCCTTCGCCGGTTGAGGTGCTGAATTTGATGTGCTCGGAGTCGGTGCGTTGCAGGTCCACCTTGGATTCAGCAACCAGGAACGGAATCCCCGTCATGTCTTTCTGAACTTCTGCCAGGAGTGCCAACTGCTTCTCCATGTCGTAGCCGCAGGTTTCACTTGGGTCCAAGACAAACAGCACGGCGTCGGCTGCATGGCGCAGGGCCGCAATGGCTTGGCGCTCCACGTCGTTGCGGTCTTCGGCGGGTCGGTCCAAGAGTCCGGGCGTGTCGACGACCTGGTACTTCGTCGGAACACCCTGGGCATCTTCCACTTCGAAGTGGCCGACTTCCGCTTGTTTGGTCGTGAATGCGTACGTGTTGACTTCGGCCCTGCTGGCGGTCCACTGCCGAAGGAGGCTGGTCTTGCCCACATTGGGGTAACCCGCGATGACCAATGTGCCCCAATCGGGGCTCACGGTGGGAAGCAATTTGACACGGTCACGCGCGTCGCGCACGATGTCCAAGGCCCCATCCACTTCCTCAATGATGCTGCTGATGCGCCCGTAGGCGCGCTTGCGCGCTTGGAAAAAAGGATCGACGCCGTCGCTCTTGCGCACCATGGCAATGTTGCGAACGGCTTCTTTGCCCACGTTACGCACGGCCCCTGCAGCCCACTTCAGACTCCCCAGGGCCTTCTTGAGCTTGGGCAAGCCGACCACAATGTCGAGCACCTCCACGTTGTAATCCCGCAAGCCATCCAAATTGGGGAACGCGTTGGGAAACCGTTCGATGGTTTCCGCGATGGTGTCGACAGCGCTGGTGAGGCGAGCTGTCTCCGTTTTTCGGATGCGGTGGTACTTGACGGGGTCGAAAATGTCAATCTTGGCGGCCCGGCCAAACCCCTTGTCCAGGATCTCCTGAGCGGTGAGGACGGTCGGAACGCGTTCCAGCATATGCGGTTCGACAAACAGGTCCCTGATAAGGGGGCCGGCCCGTTCTACTCAATCCGGTGCTCGTGCCAGTACACGCGGCCCGCCTGCACATGGTCACGAACCTGCCGTTGCACTGCGCTCAATTGACTCCGCGCGGATTTGATTTCCACCAAGACGATGCCGTTGTCGGTGAATTGAATGCCATCAATGGGCGCACCAATGAAGCGAAACTGCTTGGGGTCCCAAGGCCAGTTGGCCATCCAGGGAGCAAATTGCTCCGAAATCTGGCCATAGCGGGTGGATTGGCTGCGGTTGCGGGAGTCGAGCGCCTGCGCTTCCTTGCGAAATGCATCCCGCTGACGGCGCAACCGTACCGCATGCAACGTCCACCCCATCACGACCAGCAATGCAGCCAATCCCAAGATGACATGGACCCCGTCCAATTCCTGAGGCATCCTGTTTGCACCCGGACGCCCCGACTTAAGTACGGCCTTCGAGTGGCCGCAGCGTGGACTTCCAGCCGACGCCGGAGCACGATTTGATTCGCCAAACGGTGCGTGAATTCGCTGACACCCAGTTGGCACCCAACGCCGGCCAATGGGACCACGACCACGCCATCCCACGCGAAATCATTGACTCCATGGCCCAGCTGGGGCTCATGGGCATGAATTTCCCCGTCGAGGCCGGCGGTGCAGGCGCCGACATGGTGAGCTACTGCATCGCCATCGAAGAGCTCAGCCGCGGCTGCGCTTCCAGCGGCGTCATTTGCAGCGTCAACAACTCCCTCAGTGGTTGGCCCCTCCACACCTACGGCACTCCCGAACAGCACGAGAAGTACCTCAAACCCATGCTGCAAGGCCAGAAGCTGGGAGCGTTTGGCCTGACCGAGCCCAACGCGGGCAGCGACGTGGTCAGCATGCAAACCACCGCCACCAAAGATGGCGACGAATACGTCCTCAACGGCCAGAAGTTGTTCATCACCAACGCCGGGCTGGCCGACACCTACATCGTTTTCGCCCAAACGGACAAAGAAGCCGGCCACCGGGGCCAATCCGCATTCATTGTTGAGAAAGGAACCCCCGGCTTCGAAATCGGCAAGCCGGAAGACAAGCTGGGCATTTGCGGCGCGCCGTGCTGCCCCCTGTTCTTCGAAGATTGCCGCGTACCGGCGTCCAACATGCTGGGCGAAGAAGGCATGGGATTCAAAATCGCCATGAAAACATTGGATGGCGGCCGCTTGGGAATTGCGTCCCAGGCCCTCGGTATTGCCCAAGCAGCGTTTGATGCAAGCTTGACGTACGCGAAGGAGCGGAAGCAGTTTGGCCGGCCGATTGGGTCGAATCAGGCGATTCAGTGGAAGTTGGCGGACATGGCGACGCGCATTGACGCGTCACGCTTGATGATTTACCGCGCCGCCACCCTCAAGGACGCCGGCGCCGATTATTCGCAGCAGTCGGCCATGGCCAAATTGTACGCCAGCGAAACCGCCATGTGGGCCGCCACCGAAGCCATCCAGATTCACGGCGGCAACGGCTACACAAAGGATTACCCGGTCGAACGCCACTTCCGGGATGCCAAGATCACCGAAATATACGAGGGCACGAGTGAAATCCAGCGCCTCGTGATCAGCAACCACCTTCTCAAGTGAGTACCATGAGTGACGTTCGAGAGCGCCGACGCCAACACCACGAAGAAACCAAGCGAAAGGAAGTGCCGGGGGAACTGCTTCGCAAGTCCATCATTCCCGTCGCAGTCCTATTGATTGTGGCCGGTGTGGGGTACGGCATGTACTACACCGCCACCAACCAACC
>JBFJWV010000218.1:0-3061 GCA_041623515.1 Thermoplasmatota archaeon
AGCATCGCCAAAGCGGGCGTTTCGGCCACGCTGAAATCGCGCTGTGCGGTCGTCGGAGCGGCCAACCCCAAACTGGGCCGCTTTGACGAATACGAGCCTCTGTTTTCACAAATCAACATGCCACCGGCCCTGATGAGCCGGTTTGACCTCATCTTCAGCCTCTTGGACCGCCCGCAGCGTGACCACGACGATTTGCTGGCCGGGCACATTCTACGCACCCACAAGGCCGGTGAGGTGCGCGAACACCGCGGTGCCCATCCCAACGGACGCTACACCATTGAGGATGAGAATGACTTGCTGCAGGTCGTCGAGCCCGATTTGGACGCGGACCGCCTGCGCAAATACGTGGCGTATGCCAAGCGCAACATCTTCCCCGTGATTTCAGACGAAGCACTGCAGGTGATTCGGGATTACTACGTGGACTTGCGTTCGTCGGTCACGGATTCCGTTCCTTTGACCGCCCGTCAGTTGGAGTCGTACGTGCGGCTCGCAGAAGCCAGCGCACGCATTCGGCTCTCCCAAGAGGCAACGCTCGACGATGCAAAACGCGCCATTTCGATTGTTGAGCATTACTTGTCCAGCGTTGGCGTGGATCGCGAAACGGGCAAGTTTGACATTGACGTCATCAACACGGGCGTCAGCCATTCGCAGCATGACCGCATGCGCACCATCCAAGAAATTGTGCGCACGTTGGCGGGTGCTTCGGAGCGCGGCTATGCCAAGGAAATGGACGTGCTTGACGAGGCGAAACGCGCCGGAATTCAGGAAGATGAAGCCCGCAAGTGCCTCAAGTCCTTGATTCGCAACAACTCGGTGTACGCCAAGGGTGGCAGTTCCACGTACGCGCCCCTGTAGCCAAGAAGGTCTAAGTCCATCCAACAGGTGGAACGGCTGTGTTTGCGGTGCACCAGTACCGCCAGGGAGTGCAGACTCTGCTGGCGGCGTGTGACCCGGAGTTGCTGGATACCCAGTATTCGGAGGGGAAATTGCAGCTTCAGGTTCCGTCGTCCTTCTACGATGGCGAACGTGTCGAGGAGGATGCTTTGCGCCAATTTCTGGGCGGCTGCACGGTGGCCAATTTGGTCGGAGAGCGAACGGTGGCTGTGGCCGTTGACATGGGATTGATTGATGCAACGACGGTCGCTACCGTCGACGGCGTGCCGCACGCGCAGCTCATGGTCATCTAATGCTGTGCGTGGATTGTGGCAAGGAAGTTCCGAAGACCATCAAGGGTTCTTGCCCGAGTTGCTTCGTCAGCAACACGCCCCTCCTTTCCATCCCCGAAGTTCTGGACGTTGAACTCTGTGCCCACTGCAATGCGCGCCGTGTTGGCAGCCGCTGGCAAGATGTTTCCGACGACGCCATTGACACGTGGATTCGTGAGGATGCGGTCCGTGAGGCCGCGATGGTGCACCATCGAGTGGACGAACCGTACGTGCAATTGGACGAAACCCCCCAAGACGAGAAGCACTTCCAGTACCATTTGAGCATGGAAGGCGTTGTCGAGGGCGTTGAAGTCGAAGACGAGGCTGAAGTTCTGGTGCGTCAGCGGCGCGGAGTCTGCGATCGCTGCAGCCGCATGGCGGGCAATTACTACGCAGCCATCATCCAGTTGCGCGCGACGGACCGCTCCGCGACGGCCGAGGAACTGGAGCTTGCCCATCGATTGGCAGCGTCCGAGTTGGATCGCTTGCAATCCGTCGGCAACCGATTTGCGTTCCTCACGAAAGGCGGGCCCATGCACGGCGGCTGGGACTATTACATCGGCGACATCGAGGCAGCCCGCCAAGTCGCACGCATCCTGAAGGCACGCCTTGGAGCCAGCGTGCAGGAAACCGCCAAGTTGGTTGGCCGCCGCGAAGGTGAGGATGTCTACCGCGTGACGTTCCTGGTGCGCATTCACCTCTTTGCGCCGGGCGACTTCGCCCTGCACCAAGGAAACACGCCCATGCAGGTGGTTCAAATCAGCAAAGGACACGTTCATTGCATGGACTTGGCCCACCACCGAAAAACTCGCGTCGCCGAAACGACGCTGAAGCGCTTGGGTGGAGCGGAGTTGATCCAGGATGCCGTCCTGGTCAGCGCGGGAGAAACGGAGCTGCAGGTCATGGATCCGGTGAGTTTCCGCACCCAGGATGTCCTGCGGCCACCCGAGTGGAAACCGGTTGGAGAAACGGTCCCGGTGCTGCGCCATGAGGAGCGTCTGTACGTCGTGCGCGCGACAAACAAGTCTTAAGGAGAACTTGAGTCCAAAAAGAAGCCAGAGTGCTGTCATGACATCCCAGATGGAAGCGCGCAACCGCATTTTGACGCTCGAAGACCTTGCGATGGCTGTGTCCAACCGCATCGGCATCCCGGAAGAAGACGCCGCTCGCGACGCCAACTTCGTCATGGACATCTTTGGCTTCGACGACCGCGTCATCGACAATGTCCTGGAGCCCGAGGACCGCCAGTTGTTCTACATCTTGGAGGAAGAGGGAATGCTCACCACCGAGCGTGAGGAAACCACCCTCTACGACGGTCGCGAATGGCGCACGCACTATTGGCTCTTCAAGAAGCATCAGGTCTTCATGATGAGCGAAGAGGAGAGGGAACAACGGCGGCGGCGCAAGCGCGGCCAAACCGAGGCCGACGTGTACCACGCCATGCCCGACGACCTCTGGGCTGCACGCCAAATCTGAGTTGTTTCACTCGCCTCCCCACCTGAAGTAGGTGGCAACCATCTCGCAGCCGTGGAGCTGCCGTACAGCCCCCGGCCCGGCCAATTGGAACTGGTTCAAACCATTCACGACGCTCAAACCCAAGGGCGCTCCACGGCGGTCGAATCGCCGACAGGCACGGGCAAGACCATCGCGGCACTCGTGGCGAGCCTGCAATCGGCGAAACTCGACGGCAGCCGCATCGTGTACGCCACCCGAACCAACACGCAGCAGGCGCAAGTGGTACGCGAACACCACGCCCTCCGGTTGGCGGGTCATGATTCCGGGTTGCTGGTCCCGTTCATGGGCCGGCGCCATTACTGCCCCTTGCTCGCCGATGATGACCGGTTCCGCGACGGCAC
>JBFJWV010000219.1:0-3033 GCA_041623515.1 Thermoplasmatota archaeon
AAGGCGCAGATGCCGCGGCGTGGAGCCGGCCTCGACGCGAGCACGGGTTGCATCATCCACAAGGCCTGGGGGCAGGTCCACAAACGGGGACAGTCCCCAAAGGTATGGTGCCTTCGGTGGCAAGGGCGTAAATACAACGGAGCCAGAATGAGACGGCATGAGCGACGACAGCCTGATGGACGCCCTTGATTACTATGAAAAGAAGGGCTTTGATGGACAATTCTGCGTTCGACCGGGCGGAATGGTGCATTGCATGGCATGCGATGCGGACGAACCCGCCGCCCAGGTTGCAGCGGAGGGCATGCACCGGTTCGACGGCTCCAGCGACCCGTCGGACCAAGCCGTCTTGGTCGCGCTGGAATGCCCAGCCTGCGGGGCCTGGGGCACGGTCACGCTCTCCTACGGCCCCGAGTCCAGCGCCGACGACGGCGCCGTTCTCGTGGAGCTTCTGGACGCCCGTGACGTCGGCCCCATCAAGCAAGGCCTGTAGGCAGCCAGCACGCCAACTATCAAACGCCAGGAAACAATGGACCCTCCATGAGCCTCACCGACAAGCACTGCGCCCCGTGCGAAGGGGGCACGGAGCCCTTGTCACCGTCGGAGGCATCGTCGCTAGCCAAACAGGTCCCCCAGTGGAACATCGTGGGGCAAACCATCCAGCGGGAATGGCTCATGCCTGATTTTGTGTCCATGATGGGTTTCGTGGAAGCCATTGGCTCCCTCGCCGAAAACGAGGGACACCACCCCGACATTCACATGACCAACTACCGCATGCTGCAAGTGGTGTTGACGACCCATGCCATCGGCGGCCTTTCGGACAATGATTTCATTTTGGCCGCCAAAATTGATGCTCTCCCGGAGAACCCCGAATGAGCTCCCCAACGGCCCTCGTCACCGGGGGCGCCAAGCGCATTGGCGCGGCCATTGCCCTGGAATTGGCCCAGCACGGCTACGATGTCGTCATTCACTACAACTCCTCGGACGAAGCCGCCCAAGCAACGGCCAGCGCCATCGAAGCGCTCGGCCAGCAAGCCTGGCTCATCGCGGCGGACCTCGGCGAGCCCGACGCGGCCGAGGGACTCGTCGCGGCGGCCGAAGAAACGGCCGGCCGGCCCATGAAATTCATTGTCAACAACGCGAGCACGTTTCCGCGTATCCGGTTGCCATCCATGACGTACCACGACGTGGACACCATGATGCGACTGCACGCGTGGGCCCCCCTGGCGATTGCCCGCAGCGCCACGGACGCGGCCGCCATCGTGAACTTGCTCGACACCCGCATCGGCAGCCACGACCCGGACCATTTCCCGTACTTGATGAGCAAGCAAGTGCTGGCAGACTTGACCCGCAGCCTGGCCAAAGAGCTCGCACCCACCCGCGTCAATGGCGTCGCCCCAGGACCCATTCTCGAACCCAGCGACGGCAGCCATTCATTGGACGCCGCCGTTCAGGCCACGGTTCTGAAGCGGCAAGGCACTCCGGAAGAAGTTGCGGCGGCCGTGCGGTTCCTTTTGGAGGCCGAATACGTGACGGGCAACGTGCTCTTCGTTGACGGCGGCCGCCACTTGCGGAGTTCAGCATGAACGACAAAATCCACATCCAAGACTTGCGCCTGCGCGGCATGATTGGCGTTGCCGACTGGGAAAAGAAGGCCCGCCAAGACATTGTCATCAACCTCACCTTGGAGCATGACCAAGCAGCTGCGGCTGCCAGCGACGACGTTGCCGACACCGTGGACTACCGTGCCATCCGCGATCGCATCGTTGCCTACGTGGAATCCACACCCCACGAATTGCTGGAATCGTTGGCAGAACACTTGGCCGCCATGGTCTTGGAAGACCCGCAAGTGCAGGCGGTTCGCGTCCGCGTGGACAAGCCGGCGGCCCTCCGCTTCGCCGACTCTGTGGCCGTGGAAATCCAGCGATCACGATGAGCCGCGTCCACGTTGCCATCGGCAGCAACATCGATCCCGATCGCAACGTGCCGTGGGCCCTGCAACGGCTGCGCGAGAATTTCGATGTGGTGGCTGTCGCCCCCATTTACGAAACCGCCCCCATCGACCGGCCGGAGCAAGCTGTGTACTGGAACACGATGGTTTTGCTGGACGTCCAGCAAGCGCCGGAGGCGCTGGCATCAAGCCTCCGGGCCATGGAATCCAATGCGGGCCGCATCCGGAGCGCGGACCGATACGCGGCGCGCGAGCTGGACCTTGACATCATGATGTGGGACGGGGAACCCGTGGATGCCGACACCGCTGCCGAATTGGCCGAGCGCCCCTGGCATGCCTGGTGCCTGCACCAATTTGGAGACGGGGCAAGGCCCACCGCCCCTGAGCCTCCCCGCATCGGATAGCCCCTTATGCAGACGGGGGGTTGGCGCCCCCGATGGTCACGGAAGCAGGCATCGTCGCACCCGAATTCAACATCCTCGCGGCAGTCACAGAGAAGCCAATCAGCAACCAAAATGGTCGCAAAACGGTGCTCATTTTCCACGGCAACAAAACCCAAGACGCTCCCAAGCTGGTCGGCAAAGCCGTTCGCGCGGAGCACCCCGGCTGGGAAGATGTCACCGTCGCCAACATTGTCAACCTGAAGCCCTTTGCCGGCATGTTCTCCAAGGTGGCCAACGCGCAAATCAAGCAAACGTACGAGAAACTGGCCGGCAAGATTGCCGACCACCCGGAGGAATACGTCATCATTTGCCCCGATTTCGAAAACGCCATTGGACCTCTGTTTGGCGTGGACGATTCGGACGCTGAGCCGGCCGTCGTCGTTCTGGACGCCGATGGCACGGTTCTCGGCAGCCACAGCGGCCTGGAAGGCATGGAAGCCGCTGCCCTCGCAGCGCTCTAGTCGTCCCAAATGGATGCCGGCGCCAAGGCGGCCACGCCCACGATTGAATAAACGAAGGTGATTCCGACGGCCACGGCGGCCGCCGTCAATGTGGTCCGGATGGCCAAATCGGAAGCGAATGCAAACACGGTGAAGGCGGCGGCATCGGTGATGGCGCCGAACAGGATGGCTTTCCCGACCA
>JBFJWV010000220.1:0-2993 GCA_041623515.1 Thermoplasmatota archaeon
CCGGACTCGTCGTTGCAGGTGCTGGCACGGCCCGAAGACCCCATTGGGTCTGGCGGCGTCATGGCGCCGACCTGGGGCTCCGGCTTGGCCAATCAACCCGGCTACGTAGGCAACAATGATGGCGCCGGGTTGCTCATTGTCGATCCAGGGGATGCGCAATGGCATCAAGCCCAATTCCCCTTGCGCGGGCAATCCACAGACGGGGTGGACTTGATTGGCCATCCGGCCATTGAATTCGACTACCATTTCAGTTCGGTCGCCAGCACAGGCGTTGGCCTGAACGTGGACGCCATGTCCATTTCCGCCTACCATGCAACGCTCGACCCATCGGAGCAGCATGCCATTTTGCGCTCCGGCGCCGACAAAACATTCCATTTCCCGATTACGAACCGTGGTGCCGCCCGGGATACATACACCACCACCATTGAACCCGCGTCGTACGCGACGCTCCCCGGATTCTTGCTGGCCGAGATTCCGAACCGGACCCTGACATTGGAAGCCGGTGAGACGGGGCGCGTTGCCGTGCGCGTGTTCGTAGATCCCGATGTCCCACGCAGCCAACTAACCGACCGCAGCGGCGGCATGCGGCTGGACTTTTCCGTAGCGTCAACGGGTGACCCCCTGCGGGTTTCCGAGGGCACGCTCCACATCGATGCGTTCCGCACCGAGCAGTTGCCCGACCTGGACGTTTCCCTGCAGCGGCTGGCGCAAAGTACCGAAAACCCCAGTGAAGGTTCACCAACGGATCTGCTGGTCCGCGTGCGCAACGTCGGCGCCCTGCCGAGTCAGGCGACGGAACTGGTCGTGATTGCATGCCCACGGTCCGTTGACGCAATCGCCACCGTCGAATCCTGCCGCCGCAACTTGGCCGACGGCGTATCCGAGGCACGCGGGGGCCCCCACATCATCACGCCCCAAGGCGTCCCCATCGATGCATTGCCCAGCCTGGACGGATTGCCCTTCCACCAGCGCAGCCAGGCAGAAGTCTCCATTCCTGTGCAATGGAAGCCGCCGGTGGGCAGCGCCGGCGAGTACCTGGTACTCGCCATTGTGGACCCCGAGCAAGTCATGCGCCAAACCAGTGTCTCGAACGATGTCGCCAGCCTGGACGTGGTGGTGGACGCGTTGCGTCGCCCCGACATCGCGGTGGCTTCGTTGGAAATCATCAACGGCGACGGCGAGGATGTTCGCCGGGCTTTCGCAGGTGAGCCGCTTGTCGTACGCGCCACCTTCCGCAATGACGGGGTCGTGACCGCAACTGGCGTCGAGGTGCGGCTGGCCGCCAAGCACGACTTGCGGCGCACCACCATTGACGAGCTGGTGCCCGGTGAAAGCCGGGTCCTGGAATCCATTTGGATTGCCAAGGCCGGCAATTGGATTCTGACGGCGGACGCCGTCACCAGCACCGTTGAACAAACGGCGGCCAACAACGGAATCTCCCATACGGTAGCCGTCCGGCAAGGCACCCTGACCATGGTTCCAACCCCAGGCTCCGTGGCCGGGGAAGCCGGGGATGTGGTTGCGTTCACGCTGCAGCTGGAAAACCGCCGCACGCGCGACTTGGGACTGGTGCTGCAGGGACAATACCCGACCGGCATTCACCCCGTCAACCCGGTGGGAGCGGTCGACTTGGTTCGCGGGGAATCCCTTGCCGTGCACGGCTCCTTGGCGCTGGACCGGGACATGCGACCCGGCGTTCACACGGTGAGCTTCGCGCTCGGGGAACCGGGCGATACCAATCCAGTCCGCACGAGCCTCGACGTGGTCGTGACCGCGCCGCGTTGGCTCGAGGTGACCGGAGGGCCATTCACATTGGCACCGGGCGACGCCACCGTCCCCATCCAGCTGGACAACAAAGCCGTCACGACGGACCTGGTCGGTCTCACGATTGCCACGCCGGCCGATTGGCAAGCGTGGACCGTACCGTCCAGTCTGCAAATTCCTGCCGTGACAAGCCAGGAAGTGCAGTTGCGCTTGCAAGTGCCCGCCAACGCCACGCCCGGTCGGCACTTGGCAACCGTCCTGGCGGACGGCTTGCCGATTGGCACCCTCCAAATCGACGTGACGTCGCTGGAAGCGTGGCGCACCGAAATCTTGGGCTCCACGGAGCAACCCGACCGCATGGTTTGGCACGTTGCCATTGCCAACACAGGCAACGTGGCTGCAGTGCCGCCCGTGCAGGTGGAAGGCACCATTCTCGGGGTGGACCCGCCGATGGGCACCATGGCTCCCGGGGCCCGTCAACTCCACGACATCACGGTCCGCCGCGACAGTCGTCTTGCTCTGCCCGGCGAATCCCAATCGCTGCATGCGCAGCCCGCCCGGAACCTACTCGATGAAGGCCCCATTGTCGTCGGGTCACCCACCTTTGCGGGGTTGCCGGAAGCGGGCAAGGTGAGCGAAATCGCGGTCGCCGTGGTCAACCGAGAATCGGCTCCCCGCGACGTGCCCGTTCGCTTGTACGTCGATGGAGTGCTCATGGATGTTCAGGTGGTCACGGTGCCGGCCGGCGGACAAATCGAGGCCAAGCTGAATTGGCAAGCGCAGGCCGGCGAACATGTGCTGACCGCCAGCACCGGAGATGGGCCGGGTCAATCGCAAGTGGTCCAAGTTCCCGAGGCAGGCGCTCTGGAGCGCGTCGGCATCCCCTTCCCCGGCCTCCTCTGGTTGTTGCTTGGCGCGCTCTTCGTGTTGCGGAGGCGGCAGCCATGAGGGCCTGGCTGATTGCCATCTTGTTGGTGCCCTCCGTCGTCGGGGCATCCCTTGGACCCTGGTGGCCCTCCGACGACGATCAGCCCAATGCGTACGACGAAGGCTGGAACTTGCGGGTACCCATCCGCCTTGAAGCAGGCGACCGGGAATGGCTGGTGGGTTCGCTGGCACGGGTGCATTTGGATTTGGGTGCGGCCATGCTCGAAGCGGGATGGCCCAGTGAGGAAGGACCTGCGGGGCGATATCCGGTGTCCTTTGCGTTGGACGAAGATTCCGTACGG
>JBFJWV010000221.1:0-2982 GCA_041623515.1 Thermoplasmatota archaeon
ACGCTGCTGCCCGAGTTGTCAACCGTGGTCGTCGAAGGGGTGAACCCACTGAACGTTGGCGGGATGTTGTTGACGGACCCGCCACCGGTGCCGGCGCCGCCGACAACGTCGTCAATTTGCTGGTTGTCTCCGGAATCGGCACAACCGGCAAGGGCGACGGCAATCAAAAGGGACGAGACAATCAGGGCACGCTGAGTTCGCATCAATTTTTGACCGAAGCGGCCCACATAAACCATGGCGTGAACCCCATCACGCGTCGTGAATAAAATCCAGTTCGAAGAACCGTGCCCAGGCGCGTTCGCGGAAGCCAACGAGGGCGCCCTTTGGGGTCAACAAGATGGGGCTGCGAAATCGTTGGGGGCCTTGGCGAAACCAATCCAAATTCGGTGGTTCAACGCCCGTGGACGCAACTGGGGCCAGGTGGCCTCCGAGGCCACGTCGCAACGATTCCAATTCATCCGCATTGGGGGGCTGCCGGTCCAGGTCCAGTAGCCGGTCTGCGGCAAAGCCGTGTTTCCGCAGGAACTGGATGGCTTCCAAGCTCTCGGAATCGCCATTGCGTCCCCACAACGTGATTCCCGCGCCCATCTAGGTCGAATCCTTGGTGCCGCGCCGCTTCTTGTCGTATGCGGCGTTGTATTGGTATTCGTCCACGTATTCCTGATCAGAGATGGCGTGAATGGCTTGCATGACTTCGTCGGTCACACGCCGGCACACGTCGCGGTTATTGTGTTGGCCTTGCAAATCGGGCCAAGTCAACGGTGGCCCGGCCCGCCCTGCGGTGGTCACACCTTTCACGACGCCCTTGTGGCCGGGGGGTTTCTTGTCGAAGGTTCCGAGCATGGCCACCGGAATGACGGGTACGCCCAGTTCCAAGGCGAGGCGCGCAACGCCGGTGCGGCCCTTGTGCAGCTTGCCGTCGCGGCTGCGGGTTCCCTCGGGGTAGATGCAAAACAAATTGCCTGCACGCAGGATTTCCTTCGCCTTCTCCAAGGCGCCTGTGTCGCCGGCTCCACGGTCCAATGGAATGACGCCCCAATGTTTGAAGAACCACGCCTTGACCGGTTTCTCGAAAGCCTCCTTCTTGCTGATGTTGTAGATGACGCGCTTCGTCATGGCGGGCAGAAGCAAATGGTCCAGCGCCGACAAGTGATTGCTTGCGATGATGGCTGCGCCTTCTTTGGGAATGTATTCGGTGCCTTCCAGTTTCGTCGTGCGCATGTAACGCTTGAGAATGGGAACCGCCCAGGGTCGCATTGCCGTCCAAAGCCAAGCCATCGGACCGGCCAATCCCTCGACCTTCAAATAGGGGGTCCATGTGGCGCGGCCATCGGGTGGCGGATGCCATTCGAGGTCCATACGCCGAGGTCGTCTAGTCCGGTATGGCGCCAGCCTGGAAAGCTGGTGGGTGTTCAACCCGCGGGAGTTCAAATCTCCCTCTCGGCGCCTTCAGCCGCAATGCGTTGCCCTACGAAGGGCGCGCGGTGCGGACCCGCTGCCAGGTCCACCGCCCGGCCCACCAAAACGTTGCCAATGCGTTGGCCAAAAGCAACGTCGCCAGCACCGTCCCAAACCACGGCTCGTTGCCGGCCGCGTGGATGCCGAAAGCTGCGACATCAACGAGGACGTGCAGGGTGATGGCGGACCAGATGCCGAAGCGCAGCGTGGCCACGCCGGCGACCAATCCAAACAGGGTGGGGACGATGACGTGCGCCAAGGTTCCGTAGCCTGCGTGGGCGAAACCAAACAAGAGGGACTGGACGGAAACTGCAACCCAAGGGGGCATGATGCGCAAGAGCGCGACGAGAAGGACGCCACGGTACACCACTTCCTCACCGATTCCGGCGCTGAGCGAAATCAGAATCGTGTGGTAGCTGGTCATGTCGGCCCACACGCTGGTTTCGTCGCCTGTGACCAGAGCAGGCTGGGAATAGACCAGCCAGTTGACCACCCAGGTAACGGCCAGAAAGATGGGAAATGCGAGCAGGCCGACGGCGATGGAGCCGGCCTCGGTGCCCCGCAGCGGCAGGCCTTCTCGCTGCAGGACACGTGCAATGGCGCGTGGGGACAGCGAGGCCAGCTTTCTGAGATGGCCGCCGGATGCAAGCAGCAACACCCCTGCGCCCACGTAGCCCAGGTCAACCAGTACGCTACGGCTCCATAGTCCAGACAGAATCCACGTGCTGTACGTGGGAATGCGGCTGTTGGGGTCGGCCAAAACTTGGATGCTGTTGACGAAATTCCAGGCCGTTAGCCACAGCGGGACGGTCATCAATCCAAGGGCCACGGCGCGATGCCACTGCGTGTTCCGCACGTACCGCACCAGCACGGCCAGTGCAATGGCGGAGCCCCACGATAGAAGCAGACGGGAACCGTAGTCCAAGCTCAGGAGCGTTTCCAAACGCGTGGGTATGTCCCCTTCCGCATGATGACACGTTCGCTTGTGGCCGCGATGCCCTTTTCGGCGTCGACGATGCGCTTGCTGGTCATGCTTGCCGTGGCCAAGGCGACCAATTCGCCCTTGAGGGTCTCCAAGGCAACCAGTTCGTCGGCTTCGATGTCCGCGTCCAGTTGCGCCACGCCGACGACGGCGAGGGGCGCGCCGTTGCAGACCGCTTCGACGGCGCTGTCGCGAAGGACAATTTTGGGCAAATGGGCCGTGATGGCTTCGACGGGTCGCACCACGTTGGGAATCCAGGAATCATCACCGGCTTCCGCGAACACGCGGGCATCCAAGGCGTCGTGGAGTGTGACCAAGTCGCTTTCCTGGAAAAGCCCAGTGCGGCTTCGCCGCAGTTCTTGCATGTGTCCCCGGGTGCCCAATGCCTTGCCCATGTCAACGCACAGGTTGCGGATGTAGGTCCCGGCTTGGCAGCCAACGCGAAACAGCACATCGCGACCGGCCACTTCGAGAACATCCAGGTAGTAGATGCGGCGCTTGCGGGCGCGGCGCTTGACGGCGGAGCGGACCGGCGGAGTTTG
>JBFJWV010000222.1:0-2971 GCA_041623515.1 Thermoplasmatota archaeon
GACGGGGAAAACACCGCGGTACTGGGCCGGCGCGTCATTGGCCACCAAGGCGTCGCGGAAGGCCTCATTGAGGCGGTCCACGCGTTGGCGAAGAATTTGTGGGAACCGAACCACCAGAGGCGTGGATGTGCCCTCCGTGCGCAGATTGCTGGCCAACTCGTGCAGGTCCACTTCAGGACCGTCGGGGCCGGTTGGAAGGGCGGCCACGTGCCCACGCCCGGTGACGCGGAAGTGGCCATCGCTCCACGACGAAACCTGGTACAGGTCATTGGCGTCACGGATGGTGAATGCCGCCACGAAACGGTTGACTCGAGCCCGGTTCTTAAGCCTCAGCGGGGCTTAGACCATGATTTGCAGGGCGCCGGGCATCACATCAATGCGCACGGGCGTGGTGCCGTACACTTCGCCGTCCACCAAAAGGGGTCCCGCGTTGGCGGGTTCGATTTCGATGCGCTTGGCGGTCTGGAAACGCACGCTCGGGTGGCTGACATGGCCTCCGGTTCGAACTTTCCCCAGCAGGCTCAGCAATTCCAATTTGCCCACTTTGGTCACCGTCAGGACATCGGCCAGGCCGTCATCCGTCTTGGCCATGGGGGCCATTTTCATGGCGCCGCCCGTGTGGATGGTGTTGCACGCCATGGTCATGGGGTAGTCGCCTTCCTGTTCCTTGCCGTCGAGCGTCACCCGCGTGGGTTGGGGCTTGAGGGCAAGCAGGTTGTGGATGACGCCCAGGTTGTAGGCTTGGCCGCGCGCCCATTTGTAGCGGCGGTTGGTGATTTCGACCGACTGCGGTGCAAAGCCCGTGCCAACCAAGTTGATGCTGAAGCGCTCGCGGGCGCCGGAGTCGTCTTCGTACCGCAACCGGAAGGCGTCCATGGCGCGCTGCTCGCCGGCCGCGATGCGGCCAATGGCTTCGGCGCGGTCCAGCACGTTGAAGTCGCGCAGAATGTCGTTTCCGGTCCCTGCCGGAATGAAGCCGAGTGCCGGCCGCTGCGCCTTGGGTACGCGCAGAATGCCGTTGGCTGCCTCCGACATGGTGCCGTCGCCGCCCAGCAGCAAGATGTGCTTGTAGCCCTCGCGCGCCAGTTGCTCCGCCAACTCGGTGGCGTGCCGGGGGTATTCCGTCGCAACGGGGTCTGCTTGGATGCCGTGGTCACGCAGCAATTTCTTGGCATCGTGGAATCGCGCCATTCCGCGGCCACCGCCGGCGGCGGGATTGTGGATGATTGGCACTGGTCCCGACGCGTCCATTCACTCGCCCTTGACTTCCTTTCGCATGACGGTGCGGTAGTTGTTGAAGCCCATGTGCTCGTAGATTTGGTGGGCCGCTTCGTTTTCCCGAAACAGCATGACGTCAATCGCGGTGATGCCTTCACGCGAGGCCCACGCTTCCAGTTCTTCCACGAATCGCTTCAGGATTCCCTGCTTGCGGTGGCTGGGGGCAACGAAAGCATCGGAGAGGTACGCGACGCGTGTGTGGTGGTAGATGGGGGGCTTGCGTTGCTTCGAGGCAATGAGGTAGCCAACCAGTTCGCTGGTTTCGTCGTCTTCCGCAACCAGTGTCAACGTGTCTTTGCGTTGCAGCAAACCCGTGGCGTAACCAAAGAAGTAGTCGGCGGCGTCCTCGTTGAGGATGGTTTGTTCCGTCATTCCTTCCCGCAGCGTGGCGAACTCTTGCCACAGCTCGCTGATTCCGTCAATGTCGTCGTCTTCCAACTTACGGATTTTGAACCCCATGCCGACAAGCGCTGGACTCGGCCGTCGTTGATAAGACAGCCTCCAAACGCGTGCTCCAAACGGTTAAGTAGAACGCCCGGTGGGCCCGCCTTGAAGCCCATGGAAGAACCGATTGCCCGCGTCGAAATTGTGCACAACGAAAACGGCAGCTACTCGGCTGTGGTGGTTAGCGCCACCGAGGGCGAGAAGGAAATCCGTGCGGGCAACCTGGAGACCCTCTTCCGGGAACTGACCATGGACCTGGAATTCGTTGCCGGCGAACACGGTGAAGGATCGTCCGGCCCCGAGTTCTCCGCCGAGGAAGAATTCGAAAACTTGGACATCCAGGAAACCTGGTAAGGGCCCGTCCCCTTCGGCCACCGTGTTGCGGTGGCACTGGCTGCTCCTGGCCCTCTTTGCGGCATTGGCTGCAATGCAAGCCAGCGCCAGCCCCGTCGACGTCTGGGTGGCTGCTCAGGTCGCGACCTTGAGCGACGATGTCCGCACGCTATGGCGAACGGTGTCCGATGTGTTGAGCTACGGCGTCAGCATTCCGGTGCTGGTTGTTGCTGCCGGGTTGGCCGTGCGGCGCGGAAACGCCCGCGCGCCCGTCGTGGCTGCGCTGGCGGGCTTGCTGGCGTTCGCCGTCGGGGCCATTCTCAAACCCGCGTTCGCGCGAACGCGACCGGACTTGGCCACTTCGACATCATGGGCGTTCCCGTCCGGCCACACGGCGACCACTGGAATTCTGCTTGGCGTTGCGTGGCTGTTGGTTGTGCGAGGTCGGCCCGGAGCGCGCGGGGCCTTGGCCCTGGTTGGCTGTGCGACCGCCTTGACTGGCTTGGCGCGCGTCTTGGCGGGCGAGCATTGGTTGACGGACGTGCTGGCATCCGGAGTCCTGGCGGCGCTCGCCGTCGCGTGGATGGCTGGATTGCCCGGTGTGAAGGTGAACGCCTCCGCAGCGCCCCGCATCACCTGAACGAGCTCCCCAGCATGCTAGGGCGCCATCAGCGGGGTGAGGGCACGGAGGCGGGTGTGATCGTGGTTACGGGAAGATGCCGCGTTTGTTGATGGCAGCGGCCACCCGTTTGACGGCAAGCATGTAGGCCGCTTGCCGCATGGTGAGGGGCTGCTCGAACTTGTGGTCTCGCTGCTTCTCCTTGAGCCACATGTCGTGCACTTCGTGGAAGGCCCGGGTCATGATGCGGTCCAGGCGTTCGTTGACTTCTTCCTCGGTCCAGAAAAAGGACTGCAA
>JBFJWV010000223.1:0-2958 GCA_041623515.1 Thermoplasmatota archaeon
CCACTTGCGGGAAATCCGCTCCCGCCCCCATCTTGCGGGCGAAGGCGGAGAGTATGAAACCCTGGTTCTGGACGCTCCGCACTTCAGCTCCCGGATTGTGGTCGACGCGCATGGGGTGGAGGCCACGGCCAGCCGGGCCACATGGCACGTTCAAAAGTGGCACGTGGAGTCGAAGTCTTCCGACCCGTCGGATTCCAACACGGGCGTTTGACGGACCGGTTGCAGCTGGACGCGGACGAATTGTCCAGGGCGCAGGTTCATCTCTTCAAGCACGCGATGGGGCAGTGGCACGGAGGGGCGTCCATCGTGAATCACCAATGTGGCAATCATGCACCCTCATCGACGCGCCATGGACGGTCCTTGCGAACAGGCCGAGGGCCGTTCGACCCACACGCTGGCCCTTAAGTCGAGGACGCCAGTGGAGTCGTGATGTGTGGAATCGCGGGCATCTTGGGGGCAGAGGATGCCAGCACCGTCCGGGCCATGTGCGACCGCATCGCGCACCGCGGCCCTGATGGGCACGGGGTCTGGACGGACCAAGGCGTCACGCTCGGGCACCAACGGCTCTCCATCATTGATATCGAAGGCGGGGCGCAGCCCATGGAAAGTCACGATGGCCGCTATTGCATCGTGTACAATGGCGAGGTGTACAACCACGTCGCCTTGCGGCGTGAATTGGAGGGCCACGGCGCGACGTTTTGCAGCGACCATTCGGACACAGAAGTCATCCTCGAAGGATTCCGCCTTTGGGGGGCGGATGTGGTTCAGCGCCTGGAAGGGATGTTTGCGTTCGCTTTGTGGGATAGTGTGGACCGCCGGTTGTTTGTGGCAAGAGACCCCTTCGGCATCAAGCCGTTCTTCTACGCCAGCACAGGCGGCCGGCTCGTCTTCGCTTCGGAAGCCAAAGCGTTGTTTGCGCACCCGGGCATTGAATTCCAAGCCGACCAAAACCGCGTCAAGGAGCGGGCGGCCATGGAATTCTTGGTTGGCCAAGGCACCCTGTTTGCAGGCATTCACCAATTGCCGCCCGGGTCATGGGCTCTACTGGACCCCACGGATGTGCCCCCTTGCCACATTCCCTGGCAGCCGTTCTACGCGGTACCCAACGAAGAATTTGCCAGCATTGAAGCGGCAGCACAAGCCATTCGCGAACGGTTTGTGGCGTCGGTCCAGGAGCAGCTGATGGCCGATGTGCCCCTGGGAGTGATTCTCTCGGGGGGCCTGGATTCGGCTGCCGTCGCAGCGGTCCAGGCCGGACTGGTCGACGGACCCATTGACACGTTCACCATCGCGGATTCGACGGAAGTGGAGGATTTCCAAAAAGCGCGCCAATTGGCCGACCAGCTAGGCGCCAACCACCATGAGGCGCATTTTGACCTGGACGACTTGTTGCGGGACTTGCCCAAGTACGCGTGGCACAATGAGAACATCAACTACACGGAGTTCTTCTTCATGCCCTTGTTTGCCGACATGGCCAAGCACGTCAAAGTCGGACTCTGCGGTCAAGGCAGCGACGAGCTGTGGGGGGGTTATGCGCGCTACCGGGACCCCTTGCCGTTGGCCCGCGAGCGGATTGCTCGCATTCGGCAAGCGGACCCGGCCCACAGCGAGGAGTTGGCCACGACCGTGGCGCTCACCCATTCAAGCGGCAGTGCGCTGGCCGAGTTCGATCAGCTTGGTGGCCAACTCAACAATTTCCAGCTGCGGCTGGTGGATCGAAACTCCATGGCCGCCGGCCTGGAGGTGCGCGTGCCGTTTTTGAGCCGGCCCTTGCACCAAGCCAGCCGTGCCGCAGGGTGGGGGCTCAAACTGCACCACGGCGTTGAGAAGTGGATTCTGCGCAAGGCGTTGGAGGACATTGGATTGCCCAACGATTTGGTGTGGCGGCCCAAGGTACCGGCAGGCAGGGCGACGAGTCCGCGCGTGATGGACCAGTTCGAAGCGTACGCGGCCAAACTGGTTTCGCGCAAACAAATGGAGCGGCATCCTTTGCATGGATCCTTTGGCACGGCGGCGGAGCAATTGGTCCACGACGTGTGGCAGGAGGTCTTTGCACGAGACGGAAACGTGAAAGACGTCAGCTTGGAGGCCTTTGCGTGAATGGGGGTTCGCGCGAGGGCGCGCTGCGTCGGCTCGACCGCATCCTTCTCGATGAATCCGCGGCCGTCGAGGATTTTCTTGGGTACCACCGCAACCAAGTTCGATGCCCGGTCTACACGAGCGTCGACGTTCGCCGCAACCGCACCAAGGCGGCCGTGGTGGATGCCAATGCGTTTCCGGCCGGTTTCAACAACTTGGCATCGCGCAGCCACGCGGAAGCTTCGGAGGCCATCCACGAGTACATGGCCAAAATGTATCCGGGCGCGGCCACCGTGTTGTTGCTCGGCGAAAACCACACGCGCAACAAGTGGTACTTCCAAAATTTGTTGACGCTTGGGGGGCTGTTTGAAGCAGCGGGGTTCACCGTCTCCTACGGCACGCTCAACCAAGACCTGTGGCCGCAAGCCGAGGTGGAAACTGCCCTCGGTGACCGGCTTGTCCTGCACGCTGCAGTGCGGGAAGGCGACGCGTTGCTGTGCGACGGGGCCGTGCAAGATGTCATCATTCTCAACAACGACCTCGCCTCGGGCGCCCCCGATGTGTTGGACGGGTTGAGCCAGCCCATCACGCCGCCCCCCACCATGGGTTGGCATCGACGCAGCAAGTCGGAGCACTTCCGCATCGTCGCGGAACTTGCCCAGCAGCTCGGCGATTACGTGGGCTTTGACCCGTGGTCCATCAGCGCTGAATTTGAACGGGTGGATGACGTGGATTTCAAGGCCCGCAAGAACTTGGATGCAGTCGCCGCAGCGGTTGATCGGGTGGTGGCGCGAGTGCAGGCCAAGTTTACCGAGTACGGAATTGAGGACGCGCCCCGCGTGTTCATCAAGGCCGACTCCGGGACGTACGGAATGGGCA
>JBFJWV010000224.1:0-2932 GCA_041623515.1 Thermoplasmatota archaeon
CAGGTTGTACTTCTCCATCCGGCCGCTGCGCATGAGCCACACGAGCAAGATGGCGTAGGCGTTCACCAGTCCGAGAAATACGAGCCAGCCGGAGACCACGAGTCCCGGTGACTGCCGCCGCCGATAAGGTTTCTCGCGTTGGTGACATGGGGGAGCCGTGGCCGAAGAACTCGATGCAAACGCCATGGGCCTGGTGCGGACGACCGTTGAGCACGAAGATCAGGCGCGCAAGATGGCGCGGTCCCTGATTGATGGCCAAGTGGCGTGCTGCGTGCACGTTCACCGCATCGCCTCCACGTACCGGTGGGAATCTGCGGTCCATGAGGGCACGGAATGGATGGTGGAAGCACGCGTGCCGGCGTCGGCCACCGAAGCGTGCTGGGTGGCCATGCAGAAGAACCACCCGTACGAAGTCCCCCTCGTGGAAATCGTGGCGCAAACGCGCGTCAACGGTGCCTACGCCCGATGGGCGCACGGCGTTATGGGTGAATGACAGCGGTCTTGCCGCGCGCGTTCACGTCGTTGATGAGTTTCTTCGCCCAGGCAAGCTTCTGCATTTTGGTCGCGGGGTTCCATGTCCCGGAATAGCGGCTGGGTGCCGCCTCGAAGTCGAAGCCAAGCAATCGCACTTCGCGCACGCCGTAGTCTTCGCAAAGGGCCACGGCGCGGTCGCCGTCGGTGAATCCGCCAAGGTTGCGCAAGGGCTGCAAGTCGTCATTGGGAGCGCATTGGTAGGTGCCACAAACCAGCGAGCCCAACTCGGAGACAACGCCCATTCGGTCTTGATTGGCGCCGTGGGCATGCACCACGATGCTGCTGCCGTTCTCAGCGGCCCAATGCAAGGCCTCCGTGTCGCCATCCAGGTCCGTCACCACAATGCGCGGCACCATTTGCTGCTCACGCAGCCATTCCGTTGCCCCATCGGCCGCGACAATGATTCCGTGCAAGTCGGCCACGTTGGCGTCCATGATGGATGGGCCGCAGCCCACGACCGTGGCCACGCTCCGGTGCTTCAATTCAGTGCCAACGTGGCGAAATCCACCCCGATGGGGTACGGCATCCCGGAGCGTCTGGGCGCTAGCACGATCGTCCGCCTCGGACCATCCGAACTGCGCCATGATGGCAGCGTAATCCGGCGCCCACGTGCTCCAATCCATTCAGGTCCGCGCCGCGAGATCGTCTTGGAGGAAGTTGCGGATGTATCGGGTCAGGATGATGCCGCCGGCAAAGATGGCCAAGCCGGTGAGCAAGCGAACCACGATGCTGAAGTCGAAGACATCGGCGACGCCGGTGCCGTCGAGGAGGGCCAGGGCCGCATCGAGGATGCCGCTGGCGACGAAGCCCGTTGCGATGAGGGTGAACGCGAACGTCCAGTAGCCGATGCCTGCGCGCCCCTCGCGCAGGATGTCATCGATGAGGTTGCCGGCCGTGCGCACCAGCAGGCCGCTGATGAACCAGAACAGGAATTCCGAACTGAATGACAGGATGCTGTACGTCCAGCCTTGGTCGCCCACGGCCCGTTGGCCGGCGGAGCCGGCTCCCCCAATCCACAGGGCGAGCATGATGACGTTTCCGACAAGCCCCACTTTCCCCGTCCGCAAGCCTTCGTAGAAATCCGTGAAGAAGCGGCTGACTTTTTCTTCCCAGCGCATGGAGTGGACGAACAACCATCCACCGATGATGGCGAGGGTCAATCCGGTTGCGATGCTGCTGATGCCGAAAAGGAATGCAATTCCCCAGATCAGGATGACAAGGCCAAGTGGGAGCACGTACCGTTTGGCCAGCTTGTCGTCGTCCAGCATGCGTTGCAGGACGTACCAGGCCCCTTCGAGACGTGGCGCCTGCTTGACAATGCTGCGGTGCATGTGCACGACGCGTGCGCGGGCTTGGAGGAGCGGGACGATTTGTTCGTCCTCCGCGCCGTCCGTGACGAGCACAATTTCGTCGGCTTCCGTGACGGCCATCACTTCGTCCAATTGGCGCGCCAATTCCCGGTCGCTGCGCAGGCCCACAACGCGGTGGCCGGCGATGACCGCGCACTCCAGTTGCCGGCCGGAAGTGTCCCGTTTTAGCTCCTTGTCGTAGAGGTGAATGGTCGAGAAGACGGCGTTGGTGTCGCTGTCTTCCGGGTCGGCGAGCCCGAGTTGAACGCCTGCATCCAATACCCGCCGCCGCCCAATCAGCGGCGTTACGACGCCGGCCTTGCGGCCCAAGTCGTCGTCACGGTCAACGCAAAGAAACAGCGTCTTCATGGGCTTGGTTCAACGTGGATTTGGGGCTATTTAACATGGGGGGACCCGATTTGACCGATTGCCGAAACCGTGGCATCGGGGCATCAGTTGCTGCCGTTGCGCCACAAGTACGCGGAGATCAACTTCTGGGTCCAGGAATCGGGCAGGAAGCGCGCCGCGAACGCCGCCCAGCGGGCGTCGCTGGGAGCGAGGTAGTGGAATCGAGGGTGGCGCCCCGTCGCTGCCCGGACGATGCGTCGGCTGATGATGTCCACATGGCCGCCATTGGCGTTGAGGCGCTTGTCGTCCCAATTGCGGTGCAGCACGTGGTATGGGCCGCGCGTATCCAATTCCAATTGCTTGGTTTCCTGCACGCTGCGGTGCCCGAAATTGGTGCGGATGGCTCCCGGCTCGATGAGGATGGCCTTGATGGCGAACGGGCGGACTTCGCCGTTGAGGGCCCACGTGAGGGACCGGACGGCAAACTTTGTCGAGCAATAGGCGCCCATGAGGGGGATGGCCACATGGCCCGCGGCGCTGGAGACGTTCAGGATGCGGCCCCGGCCGAAGCCCTTGCGTTTCGGGTTGCCGCGCATGTGGGGCAGCACCAACTGCGTCATGCGCTGCAGGCCAAACACGTTGACTTCGTACATGGCCCGCATGGCGTCCATGGGCATTTCTTCCTGGGGCAGCATGACGCC
>JBFJWV010000225.1:0-2930 GCA_041623515.1 Thermoplasmatota archaeon
GAACCCCGCGTGTTCGCCAGTTACGGCCAGGGCTGGACCAACATGTGGCCCGTGTTCTGGATTCTGCTGGTGTTTGCCCTGTTCGAGTTTTTGGTGCAAGTACCGGGACAAGTGGGCCAGCTGTTCCCGGAAGACCAATGGCGCATCGCCTTGGTGTGGAGCGCCATTGGCTTGGCCCTGGCGTTCTTTGTGGGCGGCCCCCTGGGTATGGGCGTCGTCAAGGGCCACCTCAAAGCCAGCCGCGGCGAAAAGCCGGAGCTTGAGGATCTCGGTTACGGCTTCAGCCGATACTGGGCCGCTGTTTTGCTTTCGGTTCTGGCATTCTTTATCGTTGCAATCGGGTTCATTTTGCTCATTCTGCCAGGCATTTACCTGGCGGTCCGGTTGACCTTCGTGGCCCACCGATTCGTCAACGACGGCCTGGAACCCATGGATGCAATCAAAGCCAGCTTCGAGGACACCCGGGGCCGCTGGTGGCGCACCTTCGCCCTGGGGTTGCTGGCCATCCCGTTGTTCATCGCGGGTTTGGTGCTTCTGGGGGTCGGTGCCTTGGTGGCCGCCGTTTGGATTGAGCAAGCGGTCACGGTGTATTGGCGCAGCATCGAGCAAGCATAGCAGCTTACAACCGTCGCAGGCCATCGGGCTCCATGGCAAAATGGACCGAAGACCACATGCCGGACCAGAGCGGCCGGCGTTTCGTGGTGACGGGAGGCAACACCGGGCTGGGGTACGAAACCGCGCGAGCATTGGCGCAGCGGGGCGGCGACGTGACCATTGCCTGCCGTAGCGAGTCCCGCGCGACCGCGGCTGTGGAGAAGCTCCGCGCCCTCCAACCCAAGGGATCCGTGGGTTGGGCCCCCCTGGACTTGGCGGACTTGAATTCGGTCGCGGCCTATCCCTTCGCCCCCGCGGATGTTCTCATCAACAACGCGGGCGTCATGGTGCCGCCTCCGGGAATGACGCCCAGCGGCTTCGAAACCCAATGGGGCGTGAACGTGGTTGGCCACTTCGCATTCACCATGCGCATGCTGCCCCATCTGGCTCCGGGCGGCCGGGTCGTGACCCTCAGCAGCGTGGCGCACCGGGCGGGGCGCATCCAGTTCAACAATTTCCGCGGCGAACGCCGCTACGTGGCTGCACGCGAATACTGCCAAAGCAAACTGGGAGACCTCATGATGGCTCTCGAATTGGACCGGCGGCTGACGTCTTCGGGCTCCAGCGTGCGATCGGTTGCGAGCCACCCCGGAGTCAGCCGGACGGAGTTGACGCGCAGCCATGGTTGGATGGATTGGGGCGTGAACTTTGTCTCCCAGTCGGCAGCCAAGGGAGCCCTTCCGACGTTGTACGCCGCCACGATGGACGTGCCCGGAGGAAGCTACTGGGGGCCGCGTGGCTTCCGAGAGTACTGGGGCTACCCTGCCGAGGCGCGCATGCGCTCCAAGGCGCAGGACCGGGAAGTGGCGGCGAAGCTTTGGGATCACTTGGAAAAAGCAACCGGACTGGGTTTGCCCGACGCCGTGGTTCCGGCTTACGCGTAGAGGTTCTTGCGTCGGAAGATCAACCAACCGGCTAGCGCCGTGCCCGTGGACAGGAGCACACAAACCGCCAGGAAGGCAGGGTCCAAATCGCCGTCAAAGAGGTCGCTGCGGAAGCGGTAGCCCAGCGGCGTGAGCCACGCCATCCAATCCAGGTCGGCCGAAACACGAGAGGCCAGCGCCAGGAAAAAGAAAGTCACGACAATGCCCGCCCCGGTGGCGTTGGCGGCCCCGCGCCGGTGAAAGGCCGCCCCAAGAAGGCCGCCGAGGCCCAAGAAAACGAGGCCGAGCAAAAACTGCTCAAACATCATGCCCGCGATGCCCAGCAACTCCTTGCCCGTGGCTTCGCCGGCGAAACCAATCACGCCACCGATGGTGGCCGCCGCCATGATGATGGCGAAACCAATGCCGCCGGCAAGCAGGGTGTGCCAATAGTAGGCGTCGCGGCTGATGGGACGGGCCAACAGGTGGTCAAGTCGCCCGTCCTCCTCCGCCCCGGCCAAGTACTTGGCCATCCCCATGATGAGGTAGATGCCAAACACGACCGGCAGGAACGTGCCCGCTTCGGCCTCCAAAAAGCCCTGCACGCTCGCGATGTCGCTGGTGAAGGCTTCCAGAATTTCTTCAGGGTAACTTTCCGCCAGGTCGCCGAGCGCCTCGGCGCCGCCGAAGGCGATGAAGATCAAGCCCATCAGCAGCACGTACGCGGAAACCCCGGAGGACCATGCGATGATGGAACGGCGGTTCATGCGGAGGATCACCTGGTAGTGCTTCATGCGCGGTCCTCCGCGTACATGCGCAGGAACAATTCCTCCAAATCGCCCTGGCGCAGTTCCGGGTCACGTGCGCCGGCTTCGTGCAGCGTGGCCAGGGCCGGCAGCGGATCTCCTTGGATTCGGAAACGAAGTCGCCCGTTGTGGGCCTCGAAATCTTTGACACCATTGCCCCGCTCCAGTTTTTCCCGCACGGTTTCGGCGTCGTCCACGGCGACGTCCACCATCATGCCCTCCATGGCCACCAAATCATCGATGCGGGCCTTTTCTCGAAGCCGCCCGGAAAGAACAATGGACACGTCGTCGCACATGGTTTGAATTTCATGGACCACGTGGCTTGACAGAAACACGGTTCCGCCCGCTTTGGCGTGGTCACGCAACACGATGCGCACTTGGTCGCGCAGCAGGGGGTCGAGGCCATCCGTGGGCTCATCCATGATGAGCAACTCGGGGCGATGCTGCAGCGCATCGATGAGGGCAATCTTCTGCTTGTTGCCTTTGGATAGGTTGCCGATTCTCGGGTCAACCTCGGCACCGAACAGGTGCACGAGGTGGTTGCGCCATTCTCGATCCACGTGACCCCGCATGCGCTCAGAGTGCCGCAGGAATTCGCGGCCGGTCA
>JBFJWV010000226.1:0-2919 GCA_041623515.1 Thermoplasmatota archaeon
CCCCGAGGGCCAGCTGAATTGGATGAATCCCATCTTCGGCGTCAAGGAGGAAACCAACGGCAACGGGGTCACGTCCCCCGACGTCAACCACCCCATCTTGTCAAGCCCCAACCAGCTGGCTTGGGACACGTACAACACGTCGGACGAAGGGTGGAGTCTGCCGCCGGACCTGTTTACCGAAGTGGTCCTCGAAGGTGGCGTGCCGGTCACGGCGGTCAGCGAACCCGGCAAGTTCGGGAAGGGCAACATCATTCTCACCACTTGGAGGCCGTATGATTTGGACGGCGACGGCAACGCCAACTTCACCGATGGATTGGCGTTGATGAGCAACTTCCTGATGTATGGTTACGCGGACCTCTACCTGGACTTTGGCCCGTCATTGCCTTCGGGCGTGCCGATCATTCCGACGGTGAAGCTGTCATCCATCTACCATCCGGAGTTGGAGCAAGAAATCAGCCTGACGGTCACCATCTACGTGTTCCCGTACCGTTAGAGTGACGGGATCAATCAGGAAGCTGCGGCTTCCGCCTTCTTGGCGCGCCGCTTGCGACCAAACTGCACGATGTCCACTTGGAATTCACAGTAGGCGTCGCGCTTGCTGTTGCACTTGACTTCCTTGACTTCCACGAAGCCACCGGTGATGGCTTCAAACAATCCGCTGAACAAGCCGCTGATGTAGTGGCATTCGGGCTCCCGGGTGGGTTCGATGCCGGAGCAGATGCAGCATTCGTTGAATTGGATGTTGACGCGTTCGTCGGTTGCTTGCAGGACCTTGGGGATGCCCATGCCGGCGGAGTACATGTTTTCGAGGAACATGTCCAGCAGTTTGTCGCGGCTGCCCACTTCGGCCACCATGCTGTTGGCGGCGCTGCGGCCCGTTTGGCGGCCGACGGCGAACAGGATGCTGTCGCCCAAGTCGCCGAACCGCTTCTCCAGGTATTGGGTCATCCCGAGCATGACGCCTCGGTAGTGGCTGAGGCTCAACGTGGGCCCCAGGGTGGGGCGCCCGGCGTAGATGTCGGCGCCGAGGCTGACGTCCAGGTACAGGTTCTGCTTGGCGTCCATGAGTTGGATGGCCTTGCGGATGTCCTTGACAATCAGGTCTTGGACGGTTTTTTCGTCCACGAAGAAGCGCGGCACGTACCGCTTGAAGATGAGAATCAACTGGATGAACGCGATGATGATGAGGGTGCCAAAGACAATCTCAAAAATGGTCGCCACGCCAGGCCGGAGCTCCAAGGAGCCTCGGTCGGCGAAGTATTCGGAAATCTGGGCCACCAGAAACATGCTGATGGCGGCGATGACCAAGTACCAAGCGCGCTTGAATCCCTGGGAGTGGACGAAGTAAATCTCACGAATGTGGGCGACCACGGGCTTGTACGTGAGGTAGTACGTGGTGATGGTCAGCAGGACCAGGATGATCACGAGCTCTGCAGAGAAGATTCCTGAGAGGGCTGCAACACCTTCCGCCACGAGACGGGAAGCGTCGAGGCATAAAAGGCATCGTCGGTCAGAGGGTGCCGGTGAAACTACGCCAACGCTTGGTCGCAGGCGTCCCGCCGGGCGCAGCCGCGGCACCGGCCGGCGTGGTTGTGGTTGCGGTCGGCGCTGCCGGCGGCCGATGCGGCTTTGATGGCGTCCACCGCCGCGCGCAATTCATCGCGCAGCGCGTCGTCCCATTGCACGGGGAACACGCCGCCGGGGTAGGTGAGCAAGCCGTAACTGGGGGGTGTGCCGGCCGCTTCCAGGAGGCGCATGTAGGCCGCCAGTTGCAATCGGTGGTTGTCGTGGGGCCGGTCCGGTGTCCGGGCGGTCTTGATTTCCACGGGCACGGGGCCTTTGTCGCCGGCGATGATGCTGTCGGGGGTGCCGTGCAGGTCCCATTCGTGGTCGTGCAGCAATTTGCCTGGCCCCGCCAGATCGCTGTCCAGGACGTCTCCGGGCGGCAAGCCGGATGCGATGAGCAGTTTGCGTTCCCGTTTTTCGGCGTCGAGGGCAATCACCAGCAGGCCGCTGCTGGCGGCGACGAGGACCAGGCCCAGGGCGATGAACAGCCAGGGTAGCGGCAGGGCGTCCAGGTACAGAACTTCCAGCGTCAGGACCGTCACGGACACGGCGACGGCGAGGAAGCGGAAGCTCCAGCGCAGGGAGGTGCGGGCTTCGTCGCGGGCGCGGCGAATGCGGCCTTGGGCGGCGCCGGCTTCCCGGTGGCCGGCTTCTCCCCGTCGGCTTGACGTGCCGCGGCCGTCCACGCCGTGGGTGGCGAGCCACCAGTTGTGGGGGCAGTAGACGAATTGCTCAATCTCGCCGGCGGAAACCAAGGAATTCAAGCAACCCCCGGAATTGTATAAGATTGCTACGAAGCGACGCCATGTGACCCTCGGTGGGCAATTGTGGCCATTGCCGTCATGATGGGTACTCGACAGCACACCTATATACTGGCGGGCCCGATTCGGGAAGGTCCCGTTTGGGACAGGAAATAGAAATGAAAGCAAACCAAAGTTTCAAGCAAGCTGACGAGGCCGTCAGCCCCGTGATTGGCGTCATCCTGATGGTCGCCATCACTGTGGTCCTGGCCGCCGTGGTCTTCGTGCTCGTGAACGACCTCGGCTCCGGAGCCGACAGCGCGCCCACCATGGGCATCAGCGCCAACGAAAGCGATGACCGCCTCAATGTGGACAAGGCTCCCCAGGGAACAGTCCCGTGGAGTGACTTCACGGTGACCATCCAAGCCTCTGGCACGACCGGAATTCTCGTGAACGAAACCGGTGTTGCGTCCAGCACGTGGAACACCAACGACAACGCCAGCGCGAGCGGCGGACACACCTTCGTTACCGCTGACGGCAACGTCGGTGGTGGCGACTACCTCGAATTCTGCGGCCTTGGTGGCACCTACAGTGACGTGACCATCGTCCTGAC
>JBFJWV010000227.1:0-2919 GCA_041623515.1 Thermoplasmatota archaeon
ACCGGCCGCGTCATGGCGGCCGCCGGGAGTGTGGGCATCGCCCGCGCGGCCTTCGAAGACTCCGTGGCTTACTCCCAGGAACGCAAGCAGTTTGGCAAACCCATCGCTGCGAACCAAGCCATTCAATGGAAGCTCGCCGACATGGATGTGGGCATCGAGGCATCTCGCAATCTGTACCTCAAGGCAGCGTGGTTGCGCGACCAGAACCAGCCCTACACGCATGCGGCCAGTCGCGCCAAATTGTTCGCATCCGAAATGGCCATGAAAGCGACCATCGAAGGCGTCCAGATTCACGGCGGCAACGGGTACACCAAGGACTACGACGTGGAACGCTACATGCGCGACATCAAGATCTTCGAGATTTTCGAAGGCACCAGCGAAATCCAACGCTTGGTCATCGCACGCCACATTCTTGGCGGCTGACGTCGAAAGGTCCGCAGCGCAGTCGTCGGCATCCGACGCACCCCAACCCCCTCCATCCATAATGGGCGGGACGCATCACCATTCGTGACCGACCGCATCTACCACAAATGCCCGGAGTGCGCCAAGGTCCAGTACTTCCAGGAAGGCGACCTGCTCATTTGCAAGCAATGCGGGCACGCGGTGGCCGATGATGAGGAACCGCCCGCATTGAGCACGGCGGCCATGCTGGGACTTGGGGGCATCGGGTGCGCGGTGTTGGCCCTGATTGCTTTGTTCTTCTTTCCCTTCGCCGTGCTTGCTTGCCTGGCGGCGTTTGGACTTGGGCTTGCGGCCATTTTGATGCGCGAGGAGGACGACACCACGGCGGCGGTCATCGGTGGCATTGCCATGGTGGCTGGAATCGGCGCGGGCTTGACTCTGTATTTGCTTTGGTCACTGGACTTCTCTTGTTCAGGCTGCATTGGCTCAAGCGGTGAATCCACCGGACCCGAAGGGGGTTCAGGCGGCGGCATTGACGGAGGCGGGGGAGGCTCCGGCGGTGGAATTGACGCCGGTGGCGGAGGAGGCGGAGGCGGTGTGGGAACGCCATTCCTCGAAATCCCGCTCATCGCAACGTCTTTACTCCTTGTTCTCCAAAGGATGAGGCGTCATGGGTGATTTGCGTCCTCTGTTAGTTGGACTGTTGTTGGCCGCGGCGCCGGCATCGGCCCAGTGTGAACTGGAAGGAACGCAAGGACAACAGACTGGGACCTGGGATGAACCAGTCATCCTCGGCACTGGGAGCACCGGCCTGGGAGGCATCGGCCCCGCCGGCAACCAATGGGTGGCCCACGACATCTCCAACCCGGCAATCCTGGCGGCCCTCGACCAAATCACCATCACGCTGGACTGGAACAATTCCGTCAATGGCAGCGCAGATTTCGGCATCGCCGTGGGCATCGCGGACGGAGCCCAATACTGGAATCAACAATACCAAGCCGCCGCGGGACCCCAACAAGAATCCATCACGTTGGACCGAGGCGACCTGGAAGCCATCGGATGGGTCGGCGACGATTTGCGCATCGGACCCAGCATCAGCACCGGCGGCGGCAGCACATCCGGCATCGACTACACCATCTCGTGGGACATCACGCTGGACCCAGAAATCTGCGATGACCCTTCATTCACCGAATCGACCGACGACGACGGGGCCACACCCGCCGGCGGAGGCATCCCGGTGCAATGGTGGATTGCGCTTGGACTGGTGGTTCTGGGACTCACCGCCATCATCGTGTTTTCCACCCGCAAGTAGGCAAGGATTCAAACCAACCCCCGGAAGTGGCGCAACGTGGACGACGCCCCCCAAGGCCCCGGCCTGCAAGCGAACCAGAAACGCGTGGATCCAGTGAGCACCGTGGCCATCGTCTTCGCCGTCCCCGGCCTCATGCCGACGGGCTGGATTCGCCTGGGCAACTTCGAAGGCTTCGGACCAATCCCATTCCCCGTCCTGTTGTCCATCGTGGGCATGCTGTTTGGTTTGCTGACCCTGATTCGCCACGGGGAATTGCAGAACCCCTTGGCGTTGCGCATCGGCATTGCGGCCGTGATTCTCGGCTTCGTGCGTATCTTCCTGTATCCCCTCTTCGGCTGGTGACGAAAGACCGTCACAACAGCTTACTAAGGCGGCCGTCGCTGAAACCGCGTGCACCGCCTCTGGTTGGTTCCGGCTCTTGCCCTCTTCTTGCTCAGCGGATGCACCGAATGTGGCACGCCATTCTCTCCGTACGACGTTCCCGATGATGCGCCCTCGAGCGGCGGACCCGGAAGTCGAATCGTCACCGTGCAAGTGAACGATGACCAAGGCCCCGCGCCTTCATCCTTGATTGCCTGGTGGGTGCAGAATGAAGGGGACCTTGGAACGGCCGATCCCTTGATTCTGGAAACGCTGCTCCTGCGCAGCGAGGACGGTGCCTTCGAAGCCCACGTCCCCACGGGCCGCACCATTCATCTTGTTGCGGCGTCCGACTCGACCCAAACCCAGGAGTGGGTGTTGGATGCCCTAGCGCCCGGCGAATCCCCTGCAAGCTTCACCATCCACCTGTACGAACGCACTCTGGAGTGGACCGTGGAAGGCACGTGGAAAGACGCCGCCGGCGCGCTGTGTTCGACCGTCAACGCTGCGCCGTGCAGCAGCGACGGTGACGAGGACCCCTGGAAGCCCCATGCCTTGCAATTCAGTGACGACCCCGTCATCAATCAGGGATACTTGGAGCGCATGACGTTCCTGTCTGGCCAGCTGAGTTGGGAGAACACGCCTGGCGATGCAGCCAGTTTTGGCGTCGGTTTTGGCGTCGGGGATGGAGACTTGGTCTGTTTCATCGACGACAGCACCGAAGACCCCCGCCCGGCCACCCATTCGCAATCGTTCGGGATTCCAGACCAAGACCAGGACTGCAACGAAGACCTAGGCTGGTCTCCCCAAAGCAATCCCACCACTCCCCTCAGCCACGTGGGTCC
>JBFJWV010000228.1:0-2907 GCA_041623515.1 Thermoplasmatota archaeon
CCATCCGTTGCACGCATCACCATCCAAGGCGCAGCCGACGAAGCCCGCGCCGCCGCCGAACCCGGGCCCGTCATTGTGTCATCCAACGACTGGACCATCATTCCCCTGGAGAACCTGATTGCGGCGCGCCGCGATCGGCCCGGCACCTTGTTTGCCCTGGCCAACGACGCCGCTGAGGCCGCGGTATTTCGCGATACCCTTGACGTGGGCGTACACGGCATCGTCCTTGCCGCGCGCACCGCGCAAGACGTGTTTGCCACCGACACCGTCCTTAGACAACGGGGCGCACGGGATGACGACCAAGCCGTGGATGAAGGCGCTCCTGCCCTGGTGCCCGCCGAAATCACGGACATCCGGGATGCAGGCACCGGAGACCGGGTGTGCATCGATTGCACCACCGCATTCGACGACGGCGAAGGCCTGCTCGTGGGCAGCACCGCTCGCGGCTTTGCCCTGGTTCACGCCGAAACCATCGCCTCCGAATACGTCAACGCCCGGCCCTTCCGCGTCAACGCCGGCGCCTTGCACTCGTACATGCTCGGCCCCGCCAACCGAACCCAGTACCTCAGCGAAGCCGAAGTGGGCACACAAGTGCTGGCGGTACGCAAAGACGGTGCCACGCGTGTGCTCACCGTCGGCCGCGCCAAAATCGAACGCCGGCCTCACTTGATTGTCAGCTGGCAATCGGCACAAGGAACCGGCAATGCGGTTCTGCAAAATGCCGAAACCATTCGACTCGTGCAACCCGACGGAACCCCCCGTTCCATCACGGAACTGGAGGCCGGTGACGAAATCCTCGTTCATGCTGGCGGCGCAGCGCGTCACTTTGGCATGCCCATCAAGGAAAAGTTGGTGGAGAAATGAAACGCATCGCCACCGTGTCCACGGCCGCATTGGATGAAGCCGTTGCAGCAGTGCGCGCCAGCGCCGGCCAAGCCGACTTGGTCGAAGTGCGCTTGGACGCTTTGTGGCCCAGCGCGCCCGACGCCGACCAAGCCACCGATGCTCTGCTGGCGCTCACGGACGCCGGGCGTGACGCATCCCTGCCCTTGTTGGCCACGTTGCGACCCAAGCGTCAAGGCGGTGCATTCGAGGGGGACGAAGCGGTGCGCGTTGGTTTGCTCATGGCAGCCGCCAAATCCGGATTCGACGCCGTCGATGTGGAAGTGGATTGCCAAGACCCCGCCGCCGTCGTGCGGGCCCTGCATGAAGACGCCCCCACTGTCATGCTCAGCGACCACCGCTTCAGCGCCGCACCAAGCAAGGACGACGGCTTGATGCGGTTGCAGGGGATGCAAGATGCTGGCGCCGACCTCCAGAAACTCGCCTATCCGGCCGGGGCATTCCCGGACTTGCTGCGCGCCCTCGAACTCAATCACACCTTTGCCCAAGTCCAGGGCCAGCCCGCTGCCATGCCCATCGGATTTGGTGGCGCACTCGGGCGGGCCTTGCTTCCCTTGGCCGGCGCGCAAGCGGTTTACGGACATGCGCCTGGCGTCAAACCAGCGGTTTCAGGCCAGCCAGGAATCGCCGACGTGAACGCCGTCCTTGCGCAATGGGGTCTCAACGAGGCCGACCTTGCAGGTCCGCGCAGCCAATGGATTGCCGTGGTCGGAAACCCCGTGGACCACTCCTTGAGCCCTCGCATCCACAACGCGGCGCTCCGTCAGGCCGGCCGCCCCGAACGCTACGGCGCCTTGACCGTCCCCGACAGCATGGGTGCTGTCCGGCTTCTTTTCGGCGTCGCCAATCGCATCGGCATGGTGGGTGCAGGGGTCACGGCGCCGCTGAAGGTCCACGCCTTGGCCGCATCCCAGCCCGATGAAGCCGCACAGAAAGTGGGCGCCGCCAACACCGTTCGGTTCCGTGGCAATGCCATCGAATCCACCAACACGGACGTCGTCGGATTGCGAAGATTCCTCGAAGATGGGCCCGACGGTCCGGTCCTGGTCCTGGGTGCCGGCGGGGCCGCACGCGCCGCCATCCATGCCGCCCAGCTTCTGGACCGGCCCGTCACCTTCACCAGTCGCGACGAGGCGCGTGCCAAGGAAGTGCTCTCCCAACTGGGTGGCAGCTGGGTGCCCTGGGAGAACCGCGATGCCAGCCAAGCGGCCTCCATCATCCAATGCACCACGGTCGGAAGCAACCCGGACGATCCCTCGCCGCTGGTCGACTTGGGGGCGGCCGAACTCGTCATCGAAATGGTGTACGCCGGCGGTCCCACGGCCCTCGAGCGCCAAGCCAAAGCGGCTGGGCTCACGGTGCACGATGGCGTGGATTGCCTGCTCAATCAAGCCGCGGACCAGTACCGATTCTGGACCGACGAAGAGCCGGATGAAGCGGCGATGCGGCGGGCGGTCGCATGAACCCCGCGACGGCCCAGATGCATGGCGCCGTCACGGTCATCAATGCAACCGCCACGGGCCAGGGAGCCTCGCTGGCGGTGCACGGCGGCGTCCACGCCACCTGGGAATGGACCGACGGCCCCTTCCAATTCCAAAACCGCGACGTCGATGACCGTTTGGCACGGTCGGTTCACGCACAACTCCAAGCAACCGTGGGCCCGCGCGGCGCCATCGTTCGAACCAGCAGCCAAGTTGCTGCCGAGCGCGGCCTCAAGACCAGCAGCGGCGCAGCAGCCGCCATGTTGAAGGCAGGTTCCGAAGCGGCTGGCCTGGAAACAACCGATGTCGAACTCATCCAAGCCTCCGTCCAAGCATGCCGCCAGGCGGGAGTCACATTGACCGGCGCCTTCGACGACCAAGTGGCCGTCGTCCGTGGCGGCTGCGCACTGACGGACAACGCCGCCCAAACCATCGCAGCCACAATCACCGTGAAGCCGTGGACCGTCGCGATTTGGGTACCCACCGATTCCATTCCCAAGTCCGCGGTGCAGTTCATTGATGC
>JBFJWV010000229.1:0-2904 GCA_041623515.1 Thermoplasmatota archaeon
AACGCCAGCACGCGCTTGATATCCAGTGCCGCCAGCGCCATGCTCGCCGTGTAGATGGCGGTGACGCCACCAATCACACCGATGAGCAGGAACATGTTCTCACCGCTGGCAAGCATCAAGGGGAAGCTGCGCGCCACGAGGTAGACACCGGCCTTGACCATGGTGGCTGCGTGGATGAGCGCGGAGACCGTGGTGGGGCCTTCCATTGCGTCGGGCAACCAAATGTCCAGGGGGAACTGGGCGGATTTGCCGACTGCACCGCCGAAAATGAGCAGGCTCGCGGCAAACACTTCGGTTTTGTGGGCGGCAAGGTCCGCGTGGAACAATTCCCGGTAGCTCAGGGTCTTGAAGGTGATCAGCAGCACGAGGATGCCAACCAGCAGCAAGATGTCCCCGAGGCGGGTTACCAAGAATGCCTTCTTCGCCGCGATGGCTGCGGATTCTTTGTGGTGCCAGTACCCAATCAGCAGGTACGAGCAGAGACCCATGATCTCCCAGAAAATGAACATCAGCAGGTAGTTGTCCATGAGGACGGTGCCGAGCATGCCGCTGATGAACAGCGCCTTGACGGCGTAGTAGCGCCGCAGCTTGTCGTCGTCCTCTTCATGGAGGTACTTGGTGCTGAAGATGACAATCAGCAACGACAGGAATGCCACCAAGGTGGCGAGCCAGATGCTGAGATTGTCGGCAAGAACTCCGACCGTGAAGTGGTACGGTCCAACTGTGAACCAGTTGACCATGGCACCGGCACCTGCGACATAGTCGCCCTGGAGCATGCGGACGAAGAAGTAGAGCATCAAACCGAGGCTGCCCGCGACTCCAGCAATGGGAATCACGGCACCGCCGCGGTGCATTTTCTTGCCGACGAGGAACGTGAGTCCTGCGGCAAGCAACGGCAAGCCGATGACGAGGAACGCGAGGGCCCCGTCCAGGTTGCTCAAGGTTGCGAGTTCGCTACCGTGATGAGAAACTGCTTCTTCAGCCATTTTACCACCTCAGCTCCTTGGGTTGTGTGACATCAACCGTACCCATGTGGCGGTACAGGTGAATGAAGATGGACAGCCCGACGGCTGCTTCGGCCGCAGCCAGCGCAATCACGAACATGGTGAATGCCAAGCCGTCGGCGTGGCCGTAGTGGTTCGCGAAGGCGACGAAATTGATGTTGGCCGCGTTGAGAACCAGTTCAACGCTGATGAGGATGCGCAGGGCGCTCTTCTGCATCAGCAGTCCAAAGACACCGATGGCAAACAGGAGAGCCGCCAGCATGGCGTACCATGCGACTGGAATCATTCCTCTTCACCTCCAATGTCCACCGTGTCAAACGTGCTGGGACTCATGTTGCGTTCCACGTCGCTGACGTGCTGCAAATGGCTCAGGCTGGCGCCGGAGATTTTGGTCGGGTAATTGACGGAGTCATCGACGGAGCCCATGGGGCGGGCGATGATCATGGCGCCAATCATGGCGGCCGTCAACAGAATGCCGAGAACTTCCAAGGCAAGAACATGGTCGGAAAACAACGCGTCCGTGAGTGTGGTGAAGTCTTCGGCGGAGCCGTCGTTGCCCTCGCTCCATGCATCCACGCCGCTGATGGCAACGGCCATGAATACGAAGAAGCCCAGCGCAACTGCGGCGGCCACGGCCAAGTGCACCTTGCGCGGCAGTTCACCCAGGTTCACGTGGACACCTCCTCTTCGTCACCGGTGACAAACATCACGGCAAACACGAGCAGGGTCAGGATGCCGCCGACGTAGACGAGAATCTGGATGACGCCGATGAACGGACTTCCCATGGTGACAAACAAGCCAGCGACGCCAACCAAGGCGACGCCCAAGCCGAGGGCACTGTGGAAGGTGCGCGTGGCGAAGACCGTCCAGAGCGCGCCGGAGATGATGACGGCAGCGACGGCGAAGAACGCAATCTGTTGGCCAATCATTTGTATGGCCCCCGTCCGAGAGCGGCTTCATTTTGACTGAGACGGTCCGGCTTGTAATCGAAGTCCCGCACATAGGCAGCGGTTTCGTATTCCTTGCCCATGCGAATGGAGTCCGTGGGGCACGCCTCTTCGCAGAGGCTGCAGTACATGCATTTGCTGATTTCCACGGCAGGGAACTTTTGCTTCTTGTTCTGGGGGGTCTCAAAGCCGGGATCGTAATCGACCATGTAGCAAGAGCCGTTGGGGCATGCCTGGGCGCACAGCGTGCATCCAATGCACGTTTCCAGCTTGAGGTAGATACGGCCCCGGAAGCGGTCGCTCACCGGTTTCTTTTCCTCGGGGTATTGCACCGTGGCAGGCTTCTTGAAGAAGTTGCCCAGGGTGACACCCATGCCGTTGAGGATGTTGGCGACGGGCACGCCCATTAACCAATCACCCCCGCTTTGACGAGAACCGCTGTTAGAATGAAGTTCACGAGACTGATGGGAAGCATGGCTTTCCAGGCCACGCTGAGGTATTGGTCCACACGGACACGGGGCAGGCTGCTCCAGACCCAGAAGACCACGAAGCACATCAGGAGCGCCTTGGCCACGAACCAGAGCACGCCGGGCACGAAGGTCAGTCCAAAGAGGGGTTGCCAGCCACCCAGGTAAAGCATGGTCATGAGGGCAGAAATGAACATGACGTTGCTGAAGATGATCACGAAGAACATCCCGAATCGCATGCCAGAGTATTCGGTGGTGTAACCGGCGACCAATTCGGATTCGGACTCGCCCAAGTCCGTCGGCACCAAGCCCGCCTTGGCCAGGGCCGCGATGAAGAAGATGCCAAAGCCAATGATTTGCGGCACAATGTTCCAGAGCCCCGCTTGGGCCACAACAATATCTTGGGTGTTCACGCTGCCAGTCATCATGATGATGGACAGCAGCGCAAACGTCATGGGAATCTCATAGGAGACGTCCAGGGCCGCC
>JBFJWV010000230.1:0-2903 GCA_041623515.1 Thermoplasmatota archaeon
CGTCGAGGCGCAGTGCCTCCAAGATGTCGTGGTCGAGCTGGTCCAGGCCCGGTGGTGTCACGGGAAGACCTCGGCGAGAATGGGACTCGCCTCCGATGGTGCGCCTTCAGCCACGGTGGCATCCGCGGGGACTTCCTCTGTTTCCACGAGGAAGAAATGGGCACTGTGGTAGCCCAGGGGGTAAATGCTCTCGGAGATGAAATCCGAAATCGCTTGCATGCTGGGGCCGTGAACCTCCAGAAGCAGATTCACGGGTCCGGCCGATGTGTAGGCTGCCGTGACGAAGGAGTGTTGCAATTCATCCGTGTCCACCGGCTTGGCCCGGCCATTGGATCGCAGTGCCACCAACGCCTCCACGGGTCGTCCACGTAGGGTATCATCCACGACGGGCTGGTAGCCCAAGATGATGCCTTTGCGTTCCATGTTCAAGACCCGGTCACGCACCGTGTTCACCGAAAGTGACAGTTCTTGCGCGATGGTTGCGTACGATGTGCGTGCGTTGCGTTGCAGTCGTTGGACGATACGAATGTTCGTTGCATCCAACGTATCATGGCATTGTTTGCATTTTTTCATTCAAACACCTGAATCCCTCATTCCCGTCTGGCAGTCCAACATACACAGGCAGAGGAGCGTGTGGTTATGAAGAGGCACAAGGAGTTTCCTTCCCCCAGATTACGTGGCTCCGTGCAATGAATTCGCGACCATTTGCTTGGATTCGGTAGCGCCATCGATCGCGGCAAACAGAGCCCCGCCCGGATCGTCGCTCAGCGTATCCACCAGCATCACGGAAGCCACGTCTTCCAAGTGGGCGGCGTGGGCCAAATCTTCGCCCCGTTGGAAGGCAGCGTCGGGGTCAGCGCCGAGCACGGTGAAGGCGATGCTGCGGCGCGTTGCCAGCGTGAACATGCGTGTGACCAACGGCGAGGCAGCCAATTGCTCCAGCTCGTCGCGCGTGGTCTGGGACGACGGGACCGCCAAAATGAACGCCTCGTACGGATAGCCCATTTGCGCCGCATCGACGCGGGCGCGGACACCTTGGATGGTTCCGGTGCGCCGCAAGCCATCCAACCGGTGGACCACCACATCGGGTGCAACTCCCAGCTGGATGGCCAGGTCGTCGGCGCTCAAGCCGGGGTTGGATGCGTGGGCGGCCAAGATGCGCCGCGTCAGGGCATCCATTTTCATGCGCCCGTCTCCCGCATGGCCAGGGGCATGCCAATCAAGGCCCACCGAGCGTAGGATGCGAAGGCGAGCAAGTGGGCCCAGGCGGGAAACGCGGCGCCGTGAGCGCGCCGCAGTGCCTCGATGGATTCCCCATCGCAATGGGCATGGTCCAGCAACTCCATGCTGACGCTTTCGCGGATGCTGAGGGCCCCGCCGGTTTCCGTTTCGATGGCGGTCAGGTGGCTGTGCCCCATGGCGCGCATGAGCGCCTGCACCTGCTCCCGTCCTCCTAGGGTGCGCTCCAAGACCCTTTGCTTGACGGTGGCAGGAAGGGGGTTGGTGGCAACTTCACTCTGGAATGCTTGGGCAAGCAGTGTGGCTGTGGAGGACCAGGGCAATTCGGAGTCGGATTCGTCGGGGCGCATGCATCCGAAAGACGCCACGCGTGGGTTGATGGTTGTCCGAATATCGGGCGAGCATTGCCTCCGGGTTTCGTGTTATGTGCGGCCGGCGGTTCCCCGTCAAGGGCTCAAACGGTTTCCAATTCAAACATGCATTTGGTGCCCTGGAGCTCCGCTTGAATCCGGTCGCCAAACTCCAAAATGTCGTTCACGTTTGCGTCCGAGGGCCACTCGTACACGAAATCGTGCGCACCGTGGGTGGGCGTGAATCCAATGTCGGCCAATGAATCCGCGACGGCAGATACCTTGCTCCCGTCACTGCTCAGAATCAGCTTGAGATAGGTGCGCATGAACCCAGCCTATGGGCCCGGCGGCATATGGACTTTCTTCGGTCGGCCTTTGGGCACCACGATGTTGCAAAAAACGCCGAAAGCTTCCGGTATTCCCTGGAATTTGACCAAAGATTGCATGTTCTTGGGTGCCCGCACTACTTAGTGATTGGGCCGAATTGGACCGGGGTGGTTTAGTACCCATGGGCAGCAAAGTCAGGTTCGGTTGCAATGTGGCGAACACAACTTCTCCTGACGCTTGCTCTCGTGGCTTTGGTGCCTTCGGCGATGGCCTTGGACCCGGAACGCGATGGAATGCCGTTCCGCGAACCGGTGGAACGGGCGGCCGACCTTGCCAAGGACCAGGCCAAGGGGGCCCGTGAAAACGTGGATGCGGCGCCCCTGCCAGATGCTCTCTCCGTTTCGATGCAATCCTCCGCGGGCGGGGCCAGGGTCGCGGTCGAACGCCACGGGCCCGGCGCGATGGGCGCCGATGCGTCCAGCGACGCCGCCGGTGCCCATGCGGAGGCGGCCTTGGAAGCCAAGGAAGTCCGCCTCGCGGCCGACGGGTCCGGCCCTGCTGGTGTCGAACCCGAATTCGGTGCTTCCATTCAGGCGCGGGAGGACAGCCGCCTGCACTTGCGGCAAGAGGGTTGGTTCGAGAAGCATTACCGGATTCCGGGACTCGCCACATTGGCTGGCTGGTTCCATGATGCCCGGGACGCGCTCGAGAGTCTGGCGGACGGCATTGATTTCGCCATCACAAACTGAATTGGTTGTTGCGCCCGGGCCTCGGCTGGCTCTCCAGCCGGGGCCCACCTTTTCACCGAGCGTTGACACCCGTGCAGGGATCCGGTCCTGTTCGCAAGGGGCGATTAGCTGCGGCGGCGCAGGGCCACGGCAGCGGCGCCCAAGATGGCGAGCAGGGCAACGGCCTCGAAGCCGGGGCTGCCCTTCTCGGGTTCGTCATCGCTTGCGGTGTTCGTGTTGACGAAGCTCCACGTGATCA
>JBFJWV010000231.1:0-2874 GCA_041623515.1 Thermoplasmatota archaeon
CCATGCCATTCCTATTTGCTCCGATTGGCGTCCTTGGTGGATTGCTGTGGCTGCCCATTTACCGACGGGTTCCAGCAAGCTGGGGCGGCGGGCGCCACCCCAACCTTTGAACAACCCTCGCCATGGGCGCCCGCATGTCCTTCGAAATCACGCGGGTGTTTGCGGCCCCCATCGACAAAGTATGGGACGCTTGGACCACGGCCGACGCGCTGGAACAATGGTACAGCCCCGGCCCTGAAAATTGGGTCGTGGACGAACTGGACGTTCGCACGGGAGGGCGTTTTCGCATGCACATGAATACGCCGCGTGGCGAACACGTTGCCGAAGGGACATTCCATGAAGTCATGGCCCCCAGCCACCTGCGCCAGGGCCCCGAGGACGGGTCCTTGGTGATTGATACGCGCCTGATGGCACTTGACAAGGGAACCCACATGCTGCTGACAATGGAAGGCTTGCCCGAGGACCAACACGAAATGATGCAGGGCGCATGGAAGGCTGGCTTCGACAAGTTGGACCAGCTGTTGGCGAACTGATCTTCAGGCAACCTTGAACAACGATTCCCAAATCCGCAGAGCCATGGAAGACGAATTTCCCCGGGCCTTCTGCCATGAAGATGAGTTGCAGGAACTCATCGACAAATGGGAAGCCAAACACTCCACGCCCGTCAGCGACCAGGAGTTGCAGGAATTCATGGCGCAGGTACACTTCGACCACGAAGACTGCGAATGCTCCTGCTGCCTGGCGGCTTAACCGTCTCCCGCTAAGGGGCAGGTGGGCACCCAAGGGCTTCATCCCCGGGCCCCACGGACATAAACCAGAGCGCATCCAAAGCGGACGTGGTCACGACTCCACCCCATGCCGAAGGCATCGATTCCCTGCGTACCCGCTTGGGCGCAACGGATGCGGGTGGACTCTCCGCGGCAGAAGCCCATGCGCGGCTCCAGCGTGATGGCCCCAACGAGTTGGATGAGGCAAAACCCCGCAGCCCCTGGCGCATTCTGGCGGCGCAGTTCTTCAGCATCGTGATGGCCCTTCTCGTGGCAGCGGCCGCTGTCTCTCTGGCCGTGGGGGACCTCTTGGAGGCCGCGGCCATTACGGTTCTCATTGTCATCAACGTGGTCATTGGTTTCGCAATGGAATTTCGGGCAGACCGCGAAATGTTGGCCCTGCAACGCATGGGCAGCCCCACGGCCCACGTCCGGCGTGACGGCCAAGACCAGCGCGTCCCTGCCCCCTCCCTGGTCGTCGGCGACACCATCATCTTGACTGCAGGGGACGTGATTTCAGCCGATGCCCGCATCACAAATGCGGCCGCCCTCAGCATGGACGAGTCCACCTTCACCGGTGAATCCACTCCCGTCGACAAGGAACTGGAAGCGGTGGCCTCCGACGCGCCCATCCACGCCCACACCAACATGGTCTACCGTGGCTCGCGGGTGCTGCAAGGAAGCGGCGACGCCATTGTCGTGGCGACGGGCGAGCGAACCCAACTGGGCGCCATTGCGACAATGACCCGTCAGGCGGAACCGAAGGCAACACCGCTGGAGCGCCGCCTTGCGCGGCTTGGCAAAGCACTCGTTGTCGCGGCATTGGCAATCGCCGGGCTCGTGACGTTGGTGGGCATCGCACGCGGCATCCCCACGGAATTGATGGTGGAAACGGGCATTGCATTGGCCGTTGCAGCCGTGCCCGAGGGCCTACCGGTGGTGGCAACGTTGGCGTTGGCACGCGGCATGATTCGCATGGCGCAGTCCAACGCAGTCGTGCGCAACCTGCCCGCTGTGGAAACGCTGGGCAGCACCGACATTTTGTGCGTGGACAAGACGGGTACGTTGACGGAAAACCGCATGGAGCTGGCAACGTTTGCCCTCTGGTCTGGCAGCGACATTGCCGATGTCGATCCGCAGGCGGACCATGACACGGCGGCAGCAATCCGGACCACGATTGTGCTTTGCAACGATGCACAATTGGACCCGGCGGATGGCGACCCCATGGAGGTTGCGTTGCTTGAAGGCGTCAGCGAAAACGCGGCTTTTGTGGCCCGCTTGCGCGAAGAAAACCCTCGTTTGCATGAATGGCCGTTTGACCCCACGACACGATTGATGGCGACGGAGCACGCGGACGGCATCGCTGTCAAAGGCGCCCCAGAAGCCATTCTTGAACGGTGCACAACGGTTCTGCACGACCAACACCCAATCCCATTGGATGCGGCGCACAAGGCAACGTTTGCGCAGGCAAACGACGCCATGGCGGGGCGCGGGCTGCGTGTCCTGGGCGTTGCCCGCGCGGACCCCGGTGCCAAACACAACGAGCGGCTCACCTTGTTGGGTTTGATTGGTCTGCGTGACCCACCGCGGCCGGAGGCCAAGGCCGCCATCGCCCAGTGCCAAGCAGCGGGCGTGGATGTGGTCATGGTGACCGGTGATCAAATGGGCACGGCGCAAGCCATCGGCGCCGAACTGGGCATCCATGCAGCGCACGCAGTGGACGGCGCCGACGTATCCACGCCGCTGCCGACCGGGGTGCGTGTTTTCAGTCGCGTCAATCCAGGCCAGAAGCTCGCCATCGTGGCGGCATTCCAGGACAAGCACCACATTGTGGCCATGACCGGCGACGGAGTCAATGATGCGCCAGCACTCCGTCAAGCGGACATCGGAATCGCCATGGGCCAACGCGGCACGGACGTGGCGCGGGAGGCATCCGACATCGTGCTTCGCGACGACGCGCTGCCCACCATCGTTACGGCGATTCAGTTGGGGCGTGCAACGTTTGAGAACCTGCGGCGATTTGCGTACTACTTGCTCTCCTGCAACGTGGGCGAAGTCGCCATCGTGACCTTGGCGGCCCTGCTCGGTGGCGGACTGCCGCTGCTGC
>JBFJWV010000232.1:0-2859 GCA_041623515.1 Thermoplasmatota archaeon
CACTTCTTATCAGGTTCGCCACGCGTGCACGGGTGTGGCTGCACTGACCCGAGTCTGGTTCATTCGACATGGCGAGGTGGATGCACCGTTCGTTGGCACCTTCCTGGGGAGCACCGATGTGCCTCTTTCCGAAGTGGGTAAGCACCAAGGCGAAGCGATTGCCCATTTCCTCGAGCCCATGGAGTTGGACGCGGTGTTGACGTCCCCTCTGCGCCGGGCAAGGGAAACCGGGATGGCCACGGCCAAGTCATTGGGCGTCGAACCCCTGACCCAGGATTGGGCCAAGGAGATGCACTTTGGCACATGGGAGGCCCGTTCATGGGACGACATTGTGTCACAGGACCCCGCGTTCGCGCAAACATGGCAGGAAAACCCCGGTGAAACCCCGTGCCCGGATGGCGACACGGCCAACGACTATTGTGCCTCCGTCCAGCAAGGTCTTGCGGAGACGCTGGATGAATTCCGCGGCCGGGCCGTGGCTCTCTTTGCCCACGCAGGAACCAACCGCGCCATCCTCTCGCAAATTACCGGTCGGCCCTACATGGAATCGTTCGTCTTTGCGCAAGACTACGGCTGCGTCAATGCTGCCGCATGGGACGGCAGTGGAGCTGGACAATTGGCGCTGATGAACGCGGTTCCCGGCCCGAAGAGTGAATCCAACGGGGATGGCGGCCGCGCCGTTGAGGAAGTTCAGTAGGTCAGCGCCATCACGTCGAACGTGTACTCGGCGGCTGGCTGCGCTTGGTCAAACTGGTACGTTAGCGTCCAGGCGCCAGCGGCCGGGGTTGGCACGCTCCAATCGCCGTTGTCGCCGACCATGGATTCACTGAATCCGGGTCCGGACAAGATGATGGTGGGGTCGCTGTACACTGCGGGTCCCGCGAGCAAGCGCGCGGCAACCTCCAGGGAAGCTTGGCCTTCTTCCACTCCGAATGGCACCTCAAACGTTTGCGGAAGCGCCGGGGTCCCGGGCAGCTCACTTGATACCACGTGCTGCTGGGCGTGGCGGACACTGGGTCCCCAGGTGCCGCTGAAGGTGGACACGTCCAGCAAATCGCCGTTGTCGGCATCCACCAAGGCGACGATGCTGTCCCCGAATTGGCCGCCCTGCAGGAACATGTCCAGGTCCGTGAGGAAGACCGCCCACACGTTGGTCTGGGGCAGGAATTCGAAGCCCAGGGGTTCGCTGCGGGTGCAGTCATCGCCGTGGGTGTGCAAATGAGGCAGGTACAGCATGAGGGGGCTTCCGCCTTGGGTGCTGCTGAAATTCGCGAAGGTCGGGTCGGCCGTGGCGGTGGTCCACGCGGCGCGGCTTGGTACATTCCAGTCATCGGTGAATGAGCCCACGGCGCAATTGTGGCCGCCGTGCTGCGCGGTGCGCGTCCAACTGTCGCCGGCTTCGGGCTCTTCGGCCGCTTGCCATTCCATGGTCCAACCAAAGTGGGATGCATCGAACGTGCGTTCAACCGTCACTTCGCTGGTGATCTTCGACAAGACCACCTTGGCCTCGGTTCCATCGCGCGAGAGGTGCAGCGCGTACCAAGCAGCCGCCGTGCCGCGGTCCATGGCTTGGTTGCCGCCTCCGGACAAGTGCATGTGTTCGTAGGTGGAGACCGGGCCGATGGGCCAAGGAATGCGGTTGCCGGGGTCGCTGTGAGCGAACACGCCGAGCAACGTGGTATCCGTTCCCACGGGATTGTCGGCCAACACCGCGTATGCGTCGCGCGCATCGGTGCCAGTGGGTTCGGGAATCACAACGGGCTCTTCGGCGCACCCGGCGAAAGCCACCGCCACGATGGATGCGGCCATGAGCATGGCACGGTTCATGCGCGGCCACCAGGAGACGAGCCATTTGAGACTTCGCGCACGATGGAAGGCGCAGGGAGAGGGATTCGAACCCCCGTGGACAGAGTCCACCCGCTTTCAAGGCGGGCGCCGTAAGCCGGACTTGGCTATCCCTGCGGCCCGTTCCACAACGGTGGCCTACTTGAGTCCAGCCGTTGCGTCAGGCGACGGAGACGCCTTTCCAAAAGGCGACGTGGTTCTTGATGCCCAGCGCATCGGCGTCCGGAAGCGGGTCCGGGTAGTACCATGCGGCGTCGGCGTTTTCTTCGCCGTCGGCCACGACCGTGTAATACGATGCTTGGCCTTTCCATGGGCACGTGGTGTGGTTGCTGGAGTCCTTGAGCAAATCCCGATTCACCGTGTCGGGCGGGAAGTAGTGGTTGCCCTCGACAACGATGGTCTTGTCACTTTCAGCGATTACGTGGCCCTTCCAAGTTGCCCGCACCATGGTGCCCAATCGGTGCCTTGTCAGAATAAGGATTGCTGAGTGGGCCGTCGAAGGGGTCATGAGGGCCCAGGCCCCCTTGGGGCCATGCGCGTTCTCGTGGTGCTTCTGTTATTGGGTGGAGCCCTGGCCGGTTGCTTGGGTGTCGACGACGTGGACGATGATCAGGCCAGCCCGCGGCCTGCGGTCGTATCGCCGGATGGAAGTTCGGCCCATGGCAACGCCGAGGCGCTGCCGCCGTGGACCATGCAATTGTGCGATCACGGTTACGCAGTGGTCACTCACGCCTCCACGGGCGTCGCCGTGTCTCGCGCCGGACCGGCGGATCGGGACTGCAACTTCCGCGTCACCAAACCCTTGGATGACCCCTCCCGGTTTGATTGGACGAGCCAACATGGCCCCGCCAACGAAGTGAGCATGGCAGTCAATCCAACGAACCCCCTGAATGTGGTGGGCGGCGCCAAGGACTACACCGTTTCCTACATCTCCGACACAGCGGACTGCGGGCAATACACGGTGTGGAACGGCCACTTCTGGAGCATGGATGGGGGCCGCACTTGGAACAACGA